>MFMD01000029.1:8417-10707 GCA_001781715.1 Candidatus Kaiserbacteria bacterium RIFCSPLOWO2_01_FULL_55_19
ACTTACGCAGAATTACAAAAGCTGATAAACTTCTACAAAGCGGGGCAGTAAGCTACCCCGCTTGATGTAAAGTGATATATTCTTATGTATTGCTTGGGTAGCTCAGTTAGTTAGAGCGCTTCCCTGAAGAGGAAGAGGTCCCCGGCGCAATTCCGGGCCCAAGCACCGATATGATACGGCGGCTCTTTGCGTGGATGAATACCTATGAACGGCATCTGTCTGCGTTTGCGATGCTGGCCGGGTTTGTTGTCGATAGTCTTTTTTTCGACCGTGTCGATATCTGGCAGACGCAGATTGTCTTCGCTGCCTACACGGTTGCCTGTTTTATATCCATCCCGCTTTTACACTGGATTGAGTCTCGCACGATATATGGCGGCTCTCTTCCGCGCTGGCGCATCATCTTTCCCCTCATCATCCAATTCGCACTCGGCGGATTCTGGAGCGGGTTTGTTATTTTCTACGGGCGTTCGGCGGTGCTTGGCGCCTCGTGGCCGTTTATTCTCTTCGTGTTTCTTATTTTCCTTGGAAGCGAATATTTCAGTCGATATCACGCGCGACTTGTCTTCACGAGCGTGCTCTTCTTTTTCGCGCTGTATTCTTACACAATCTTCGCCGTACCTATTTATACCGGCACGATCGGAACCACCACCTTCCTTGCAAGCGGATTGCTCGCGGTAGGTATTTTCGCGCTGTTCACGCGCTTTCTGCGCATCGTTGCGCGGGAGCGATTCCTCGCTGATGTCTGGCGCATTCGTGCCGGCGCATTTGTCGTACTGATGTTGATGAATGTATTCTATTTCACCAATATTCTCCCGCCGCTCCCGCTTGCAGGGAAGGCAGGCGGTATCTACCACCAGGTCACGCGCATTCCCGGCGCATACCTTGGTTCAAGCGAAGCGCAGTCGTGGCAGGTACGCTACCTCGGTCTCTCTCCGACACTCCACATTGTTTCCGGCGAATCGCTCTTCGCCTACAGCTCCGTCTTCGCGCCGACAACCGTGAAGACCACCATCGTCCATCGCTGGCAGTGGTACGACCCAGCGCAGAAAATCTGGATAACGAGAGCAACAATCGCATACGCAATCAACGGCGGTCGTGATGGCGGCTACAAGGGATACTCGGAGGCGGGCATATCTTCTCTCGGGCAGTGGCGCGTCAATATAGAAACTGCTGACGGCCGTCTGATAGAGCGACTGCCGTTTACGGTTGAACAGGTATCCTCTCCACTACCTCAAACAACCGTGACACTAGAATAATTAACCAACCTTTACGCGCAGCTTCGTCTGCTTTGCCTTATCAAGCTTAGGGAGAATGATGGTTACGAGACCATCTTTTGCGCTTGCGGAGGAGGCCTCAACATCAATTTCTTGAGGGAGCATAATCTTGCGGGAGAAGGAGCCCCAGAAGAGTTCGCGGGTGAAATAGTCGGGGCCGGAGACCTGTTCGCGCTCGGAGCGCGATCCTGCAATTTCAACCATATCGCGGCTTATGGAAATATTGAGTTCATCGGGGCGTACGCCGGCGACAAAGGCGCGGATGATGATATCGCTTCCTGTCTGGTGCACATCCACGGGAAGCTGACCCTCGCTCGCCGGAGCGTCGTCATCAAGCGGGGCAGGGCGGCTGGCGCGTGTCTTGAAGTCTTTGTGTGCTGATGCAATCGGCAATTCCTCGTCGAAGGAATCAAGGTCGCTGCCGGCGACGGTATTGCCGGAGAGACGATCGAAGAACGAGGGCTTCATATTCATCGTAGTAATGGTTAAGGGTTACGGTACTGAAAGTATTTAAGTACTTCAAATGCCGCGAAGAAGATGACGGCGACCAGCCAGACAAGGAAGAACGCGGTCATCGTGGTGGAAGTACCTTCGTTTATAATAAGCGCGTTAAAGGCGGTATGCAATGCGATGGCGAGGATAAGTCCGAGCGCGCCCGCAAGCACGCGCCCCATCGGACCCTTTCTCGCGGAGAACGCGAGAGCGAAACCGATTGAGGCAGACGCAATAACATGGAGCAATGTTGAGCCAAGGAAGCGGATATTTTGGGTAAAGAAGCCGGTTGCGAGCTCGCCATCGAGGAGCGGGGCGAGGAGGAAGAGCATATTTTCTGCCGCCGCGAAGCCGAGCGCGACGGTGAGCATATAGATGACATAATCAGGGGCCTCATCCACCGCGCCTCGCCAGAGGATGAAGAGCGCCGCCATGGCGTATTTGAGGAGCTCTTCAATGAGCGCCCATGCGATAAGGACCGAGGAGCCCGCGACTAGATACGCCTTCGCAAAGTGCTCAAGCGG
>MFMD01000030.1:0-1502 GCA_001781715.1 Candidatus Kaiserbacteria bacterium RIFCSPLOWO2_01_FULL_55_19
CCCCAGCAACTCCGAGGATGCCCGCAAGGGTGTTGGTGAAGGTGAGGTTCTGACCGCTTCCGGTGATGGTGGTGGAGGCCGTGAGTCCGTTGTATGCGGTGGAGGAGGTGGCGATATTGACTGCTCCCGTGATGGTTTGAGCGGTGGGGCCGATGGAGAGCACGCCGGTGTTGGTGACATTCCCCGAGACATATGAGAGACCGGAGGAGTAGGTGGTGGTGGCGACATATTGGAGTGTGCCGTTCGCGCCGGCGAGGACTCTGCCGTTCTGGACTGCACCATAGAGGGTGGAGGTTGCTTGAGAAGTGGGGACGGTGGCGTTCGTGGCCGCACCGAGGACACCGGCGTTGATGGTGGCAAGCCCGATAGTGGCGTTGGAGCCGCCGACGAGGAAGCCGTTCCCTGCGGAGAGGGTGAGGCCGTCGTTGCCCGAGAGCGTGGTGGTTGCGACCGACTGGACTGCGCCGGTGTTTGCGCCATAGAGGAGCTGGGAAGAGGAAAGTGAGGTGACACCGGTGCCTCCACGAAGGACAGTGAGGGTGCCGGTGGTATCAGAGAGTGCGATGCCGAGGGTGGAGGTGGCGAAGGCAACGACATTGCCGGCGGCGCCGGTGTTGTTGCCGAGAATGGTGTTGGCTCCAATCTGGGCAAGCTTGGTGAGAGCGACACCGTTGGTGGCAATGGTGAGAGTTGAGTTAGAACCGCCGACAAGACTCCCGAGTGTGCCGCCGATGGTGAACTCGGCACTTGGGGTGAAGGTGGTGGTGGCGACTGACTGGTAGATACCACCAGTGCCGCCGTAGAGGAGCTGGCTGATGGGAGCGGTGGTGGTGCCGGTGCCGCCCGAGGTAACCGGGAGTGCGGTGGTGAGAGAAAGTGAATTTGCTGAAATTGTGCCCGTCGCGGTAATATTTGCGACAGAAATATTTCCCGAGAAGAGTCCATTCCCTTGCACCGAGAGTCTGAACAGCGAAGACGGCGCGGTAGTCCCGATGCCGAAGTATCCTGCCGGAGTTATGACGGAGGAAAGGGCGAGGATGTTGTCGTAGACCTCAAGGATGTTGGCGGTCTGACTGCTCACGGCTTGGAGCGAGAGCGTGGTCGTCGCGGCGCCGCCCGAGTTGACGGTCAGTTTTGCTGATGAGGCACTTGGGGTCATGCCGATGCCGACGAGGTCGGTGGTGGTGGCGAGTCGCACGATGTTCGGCGCGAGCGATGTCCACCCGCCAGCCGAGGTACCGCCGATGGCGGTGACGGTGCCGCAGACCACCTTGCCAGAACCGTCGGTCTGGATGGCGCTTGAAGCTGCGTTACAATTCAGAATCGTTTGGATGAGGAGATCAGAGCCGACGGTGGCGGTGCCCGAGGTCTTCAGGCTCCCGCTCGTCGTGTTGACCACGCCGACACCCAAGCCGCCCGTGAGGTATCCGCTCCCTGCGACCGAGAGCGTTGTCGCAGGGCTGGTGGAACCGATGCCGACCGTACCCGTCGCCGTGATGTTG
>MFMD01000030.1:1513-7229 GCA_001781715.1 Candidatus Kaiserbacteria bacterium RIFCSPLOWO2_01_FULL_55_19
ATTGCCCGAGAAGAGTCCATTCCCTTGCACCGAGAGTCTGAACAGCGAAGACGGCGCGGTAGTCCCGATGCCGAAGTATCCTGCCGGAGTGATGACAGAATTGAGAGTGAGCGAGCTGTCGTAGACCTCCAAGATGTTCGCGGTCTGACCGCTCACGGCTTCTAGCGAGAGAGTGGTGGTCGCCGCGCCGCCGGAGTTGACCGTGAGTTTGGCAGAGGAGGCGCTCGGGGTCACGCCGATACCAACCAAGTCGGTGGTGGTGGCGAGTCGTACAATGTTCGGCGCGAGCGATGTCCACCCGCCGGCAGAGGTGCCGCCGATGGCGGTGACGGTGCCGCAGACCACCTTGCCAGAACCGTCGGTCTGGATGGCGCTTGAAGCTGCGTTACAATTCAGAATCGTTTGGATGAGGAGATCAGAGCCGACGGTGGCGGTGCCCGAGGTCTTCAGGCTCCCGCTCGTCGTGTTGACCACGCCGACACCCAAGCCGCCCGTGAGGTATCCGCTCCCTGCGACCGAGAGCGTTGTCGCAGGGCTGGTGGAACCGATGCCGACGGAGCCGCCAAGAGTAGCGAGGTAGGTGGAGCCGGTGGTAGTGAGCTGGGTGGTGGAGGCGTTGCCAGTGATAGTGAAAAGATTTGCCGCATTGTTCCAAAGGAAGTTGCTTGAATCAACCAAGATACCACCGGTGCTGGCGAAAGGTATGCGGCCACTGGTAAGGTTCGAGATGGCGAATGAGGTGGTGGTGGCATTGACAGAAACGGCGTTTGTCGAGAAGAGGTTGGTCGTCGTCGCGTTGGTACTCGTCGCATTCACCGTAAGGAGATTGGTAATCGTGCTGCTCGCATTATTCACGAGGATGCCGCCTTGGAAGATGCTGGCGATGGAAGTCGAGGTGGCGACGAAGTTTGCAGCATCAACAAGACCGGTGAAGTGGCCGAGACCGGAGACATCGAGTTTGTAGGCGGGGCTCGTGATACCGATGCCGAGACGGCCAGTGGATGTTGAATAATTGAAATTGTTCACATCTTGCCCCAAGACGGCGCCATCTCCGATGAACAAGACCGAGCCGGTCGTGCCGCTTGTCACCTCCCCGCCGATTTCTGTTGAGCCGACATTTTTCCATGCCGAACCGTTGTATACATTGAGCTTGTTGAGTGTGTTGTCATAGAGGAGAAGGCCTGCTGCGGGGGAAGTGATTGCATTCTTCTCTACCGTGGTGAGGCGCGGCGAGAGGAACCCCTGCGTTGTTGAGTCAAGCTGGAGAAGCGCAGAGGCAACGGGTGTCGTTGTCCCAATGCCGACGGAGCCGCCAAGAGTAGCAAGATACGTGGAGCCGGTGGTGGTGAGCTGGGTGGTGGAAGCGTTGCCGACGACACTGAAGAGGTTTGCGGCGTTGTCCCAGGTGAGGTTCGCCGCGCTTCCGAGCGTGGCGGGCGTGCCACCAGTCGATGTCCAATAGGGGAGATTGCCGGCCGCTTCAAGTGTGGAGGTTGAAACATTGCCTCCGCCACCAGTGATGAGGGCACCGTTGACCGTGAGTGTGCCGGTGATCGTCGTTGTCGCGATTGTCGCGAAACCGAGCGTGGCGTTATCGCCCGTGAGATTATCAAACGAGCCAGTGGTCGCCGCGACCGAGATGCCGTTTGAGAATGTCCCGCCGCGGAAGTCGCCGTTCCTCACGATGAGGTTGGAGAGGTCCTGAATCATATTCACCTGCTGGATAGTCGTCAGGTTCGTCACCGCCTGTGACGCGACGGGCTGAATCATCCCCGTGACGGTGCTGAGGATGTTGGTGCGCGCTGCACCGATTGATTGATTGAGGATTTCCGGAGAAACACCTTGCACAACGGTGGTGCTGTAGGTAGGGAACGAATTTGTCGTTTGTTGGACAATCGTAGAGGTCGCTACGGTATTCGGGATGACGAATGTAGTTCTTGGCGTGAACAGTACGGCGAGCGTACTACTCGTGTTTTCAAAGAAACCGTGGACGGTCTCGTAGACGGCGAGTGCTACCTGCTCTGCGGGATTGAGGACGGGCTGTACGGCAGCGAGTACCGCAGCAAGTCCGGGGATGCTCTCAACCGTATCACGCGCGAGCTCTCCTATACCGCTAAGGTTATGCAGGGCGAGCGCACTCTTCCCGAGCGCGCCGAGATATGCATCTTCAAATGCTGTCGGGAGCTGTGGCACAATCGTCATGCTGTTGCCAGCAAAAGCGAGCCCTGTAGCGCCAAGATTCTGGAGCACATTGGTGCTTGCATACGCAACCTCACCCGCACCCTGCACGAGCGCGAGATACTGATCGGTAACTATGCGAGTGGCGGGAAGGAAGCGGAGAGCGGCAGCATACTCCGCATCAAAGACTGCTTGTGCGATACGGGGTGCGAGGGTGGCTGGTGCTTCAGCGGCATGCAGAACCAGTGCGGTGGCACGCGCCGGCACGCGCGCAGTCGCGCGGGCGATTGTGTCGCCGGTATTACCGATAAGGGCGACGGTTGCGCGGGCCGTCTCTGGTGCCGCAGTCGCAGTACCGTAGGCGAGTCCGACATCGGCGCGTATCGCCGCGTGCGTCGCGTCAATAATCAACCCGCCAAAGGCGAGATTCATTTTTGTAATACGTGCGGGGGCAGTTGCGAGCGCGTCGCGCGTCGTCGCCGCGAAGGAGAGCGCCCGTACTCCCGCCACGCTGACGAGTGAGTCGTAGGTCTCAAATGATGCCGCAATAGCTTCATACGCATTCACGCCAATGGCGATATGCGCGTCCGTCATTGCATTCGTGAGTTTAGACGGAGATGCGAGCGTCGCGAGCGTGTTCTGGGCAACTGCGCGGAGTGTATCAGGAGTCAACACCGGCGCGCTCGTCGATGCTGATGTCGCAACGCGTCTCGTCAGAGAATGCTCTGGAGGATTCGCAAATGATGGCGGCTGTACGGAAGATAAGTCAAATACCGAGAACGCGATGCGCGCTGACGCGCGCATCGCCCGCTCTGCAACAGACGCAGGCTGAGCGCGCATCATTTGATCCGCCCCCGATATATTTTCCGCGATGTGTGCGGGAATAGTCCCGAATGTTGCGTTGAAACCGGAAGCAACTTCGCGCATCGTTGTCGCTATAGTCGTCGCGGCCTGCGGGATTACCGAGGTGTGCGCCGCAAGCGCGCCGGAGGTAACGACGAGGAACGCGGCTGCAAGTGCGAGTGCGTGGGAGCGTAATGAGATTGCAGGGAGAGTTGGCCCTTGTAGCGAAGAAGGTCGCGCCGTTAATTTCTTGGTGATTCGGCGTACGAACGAGCGGTGCTCGCGATACTCCTGCGCGCGCTCGCTCGCGAGCGCGCGCGCACGATCAATCTTGTGATCCCCGTGCACACTTAGAAAGCTCTCAAGCGAATGTCTCTCCAGCAACCAGCTATGTCCAACTCTTTCCCCTTTGATTTTTCCTGAGCGAACGAGGCGCGATAGATAATCTGCGGTGTACCCAGAAATCTCTCCGGCCTCTTTCGTTGTTATTAGCTTTTCTTTGAGTGAAGGAGCCATGTCGGATAAGCGAATTAAGTAAATAATAACTTACTATTTCGTTGTTTTGTGATATCTAAATCAGGATTGTGGGGATAAGATTCATCTCCGCGGAACAGAAAAGTCCGATGATGAAGAAATCAAAGCATTTTTCACATAAGCCGGATTCTTTGCATAACAACCCCACCAGTCGCACCAACCAGAAGCACGCGAAAAGCGCTTGTATGAGGCTCTGATAGGGGTAAATACGCCCTCCGGAAGTCAGATAAACCTCTTAGAGAGCTTTTGGAGAGCACATAAGGCGAATTAACCTGCGAAAATTCGTTGCCGAGCATGGAATCGCGTGCTGTCCCGATATTCTTCGGCAAATCATAGCCGCGAGAGATCTTCTCTAAGTCGTCACATATATTGTATATGCTAGATATGTCGGAAATCCGACACACTATAATATAGGCAGGTAACTGATTGCCGGCATAGTGCTCACAACTGATTCATACGATCCTACTTGCTCGGAATACATCTTCGCGAAATGTTGCGATTAGCATATTGTGCGAACTATTTGTATAGAAATTCCCAGAGAGTATGGCGTATATTCAATCGGCACTTTATTTTAACCATAATTACCCGTTCTACGCGCATTTTCGGATCAATTCGGAAATCAGTTATAGAGAATGAAGGCAATCGTGTGGATATACAATGTCTTGTTTACACAAGACGAGATATTTTTTATATAAACTACCGATTATAGAGAGAGACTCCCGCCATTAAGCTAGCTTGGCTATTCGAGAGTATATAGGTATCAAAATATCCGGTCCCTAGTGCCGCCAAAGTGACCACCACAAGGGCTACAAGGGCTCCGGCAAGCCGAATCGTCCTGATTATTCCCCTTCCCACCCCTCTTCCCCCCCTATGTATCTGTATTTCTTGCTGTTTAGGAGCTTCCAGTTGAGCTTGATCCTCGGCAGGGGGAGCGCGATGCGGGAGCAGGTCTTCGGGAGGTAGCTCGTACACGGTATGGATGGGTATGGATACCGACTCCTCGGTGACTCGGGCTTCCTCTGCCCTCTCGTCGCTTTCAGGCGAGATTTCCGTGACGATAATAGGTGTGGCCCGCGGTTCAGTGTCCGTCACACGGTCAAACCACGCCTTCCAGGAGTCCTGGAGGGGTTGCTGTGCACTCTCGCTCTCGCTAACCGCCGGAGGGGTTATCTCGCGCAGGCGATTTACCGAGGGTAATACGGCCGCGTTAGAGGATTCATACCGCGGCGTCTCCCATCCTGAAGTTGGCCTTTGCTTGCTTGGAGCAGTTTCTCCATTTTTGGGCTCCGGATTACCGAAACGGTGGTCATGGATAGCCGATTCCAGCACATACCAACTGCGGCCAACCAGCCGTGCCGGCACTCGCCCCTCACGACAAAGCTGCCCGATATAGTCCTTCGCATAGCCCGTTACCTTTGCGGCTTGCTTTGACGACACATATCTCTTCTCTTCTATGAGAATCTCATCCATACCCTGCAGTATAGCCGTATCTCGGCTGGTATGGAAGAGCTGTGCACAGCCCCCTATTTGCCGAGCTCTTCGCGTATCAAATCCTTGAGAATAGCCGGGTTCCCCGCCCCCTTGGCGGCCTTCATCCCTTTCCCTATCAAGTACTGCAGCGCGGCCTCCTTCCCCGCTCGGTATTCCTCCACCGCCTTCGTCTCAAGGGCGAGGACTCTCTTGACGGCATCTCGGAGGGCCTCGGCATCGTGCGACTGAATGAGTCCATGTTCCTTTGCGATAGCTTCAGGGTCTCCACCCTTCTCAACAAGGATAAGGAGCGTGTCCTTGGCACCGCGCGAAGAGAGGTGACGCGAATCAATGAGTGTAATTAATTTTGCAAACGCGCCTGCATTGAGTTGCGCATACTCTTCACTCCCTCGCTTCGCGTACACGCCGGCAAGATCAGAAACAATATAATTTGCAGCGAGCGCGATACGCTTTTTCTTATTCTTAAGTGCTGTCGCAACCGCATCAAAGAAGGTTGCCCGTTCAGTTGTTGCACAGAGGTATGCCGCATCCGCTTCCTTCAGCGCATACGCTTTCGCATACCGCGCACGCCGTTCCCACGGGAGCTCCGGGAGTCCTGCGCGTATCGTCTCGGGAGAAAATTCCGGGATATCTTTGAGGTAGAGCTTCGGGAGATCCGGCTCCGGAAAGT
>MFMD01000031.1:0-2120 GCA_001781715.1 Candidatus Kaiserbacteria bacterium RIFCSPLOWO2_01_FULL_55_19
GTATTTAACAGGATATTAGCTGCGCACAGACGCCTCCGGCATACGGACGCTCGTCTTCTTGTCCTGATACACATTACCTCGGAAGATCCACACCTTGATGCCGATAACGCCGTACGGGAGATACGCTTCCTCGTGGGAGAAATCGATGTCAGCGCGGAAGGTCTGGAGCGGGATGCGGCCCTTCTTAATCTCCTCCTTACGGCTCATCTCCGCTCCGCCGAGGCGTCCCGAGAGCGCGATGCGCACACCCTCAACCTCGCGCGCCGCTATAACCTTCTCAACGGTCTGCTTCAATACGCGACGAAACGGCATGCGCTTCTCAAGCCCTTCGGCAATCATATAGGCGACGACTGCGGCATCCGTTTCCGGCTGGCGCACTTCATTGATATCAAATTTCACCTGCTTGCCGGCGGGGAGTGCATTCTTAGACGCCTTGCGTGCAACCGCGGTAATCTCGGCGCGCAGTTTTGTCGCGTTCTCGCCGGAACGGCCGATAACGAGTCCCGGGCGGGCGGTGGAGAGGATGACGCGGAGCTCGCCCGCGGAGCGCTCAATCTCAATGCCACTCGTGTAGGTGCCGCGCAGACGCTTCTTGAGGAAACGGCGAATCAGCTCATCTACTTTGATGTTCTCGCGGTAACTCTTCTTGTCAGCGGCGAACCAGCGACTCTTCCAGTCCCGGATGATGCCGAGGCGGTGTGCGTAGGGATGGACAATATGCGTCATAAAATTTATTGTGCCGATGCCGCGGGGACGAGCTTCACGATGAGACGGCTCTTGCGGCGGCGAATCATCGTCGCGCGTCCGAAGGCGCGCGGCATATACTTCTTTAGCATCCCGGCGTTCTCAACGATAATGGACTGCACCACAAGCTCGTCTACATTCTCGCCGCGATTCTTCGCGTTCGCCGCCGCGCTTCTGATCAGCTTGGCGACTGTCTCTGACGCGCGCTTCGGCAAGAAGGCGAGTGCTTCAAGCGCCGCCGACACTTTCTTCCCTTTCACAAGGTCAGTGACGAGGCGCACCTTGCGCGGAGTCTGATTGTGGCTTTTGAGGGTTGCTCCGGCCATATATTATTTTCCGCCGGAGGCGGGCCCGCCTACGGCGGGCTTAGTCGCTGCTGCAGCGGATCCGCCTACGGCGGACGCGGCCTGTGCGGAGGCAATTTCGGCCTCCTGCTTCTTCATCTCCATCTCCTTCTGCATCTTGCCGCCGTGGCGGATGAAGCGCTTGGTCGGTGCGAACTCGCCGAGACGATGCCCGACCATATCCTCGTTCACCAGCACCTCAACATGCGACTTGCCGTTGTGGACACCGAGGGTAAACCCAATCATTTCGGGGCTCACTTGGCTCCTGCGCGCCCATGTCTTAATCACGCCGGCTGATGCCGGTTTTGCATTGACGACCTTCTTGAGGAGTTTTACATCCACGAAAGGCCCTTTCTTGATTGATCTGCTCATGTAATTAAAAACGCGCTCTGCGCGGTAGGTCAAAGATACAGCAAGGCGTCTGTGAAGTCAAACTTCCGTTCCCAAACACCCTCATACATCCTAGTCAATTCCAGAACCTTGACAGATATTGAGATTGTACGCATTCTGGAGACCCCAGACAAAAACACCCTCTTTTGATACACTAGGCGCACTATGCAGAAAGATACGCTTATCGGTGCCGTCGTTATTCTTGTCGTTCTCGCCGGTATCAGCTTCTATGTCGCGATGACACCGTCTCCCGCGCAGGCACCGGGAGCACAAACGGCGCTCCCCCTCCCTACGGGCGGTTATAGCGAGCACGAGGACTACTACGATATTGAGGCGAACTACGCGACCAGCACGCCGCTTGTGGGTGATGCAAACGCAGCCGCAATTGCTTTGATGCAAAACTTCGTGAAGGACACCATCACGCAATTTAAATCTGACGGGGACTTCGCTAACCTCACTGCCGAAGACACCAAGGTGATGGGGTACGACCAGGGGCGCAAACAACAGCTCCAAATTTTGTATCTGATGGCTTCGTCTGGACGTACCGTCTCCTACATCTTCACTATCTATACAGACACGCTTGGCGCCCACGGCAACACCTTCTTCAAGACATTCACCTTTGACACGAGAAGCGGCGCACCT
>MFMD01000031.1:2173-7482 GCA_001781715.1 Candidatus Kaiserbacteria bacterium RIFCSPLOWO2_01_FULL_55_19
CCAGATAAGCCGCGCCCGGTTGCCAGTCGTTATCGGACAGGACTTTGATGTGGCGTTCATTGCCGACGGTACAACGCCAGAGGAAGAGAACTTCCAGAACTTCTTCTTTGACATCAATATGCTTGTTATTCTCTTCCCTCCGTACCAAGTCGCTCCCTACTCTGCCGGCCCGCAGACACTCCGCATCCCGCTCTCCGACCTCTCTAGCATCCTCAAATCAGAGTATAGATAAAAAGAAGGCCGCACAGACATCGTGCGGCTTCAGTGTGGTCATCAACCAAGTCCGGTACCTACAAGCAAGCTTGTATCGGCACCTTTGTAAATAAATATGCGAGACGAAACCCGCAGACTAGGACAAACTCGCGTTTGTCCCTTGGTTACATATTAGGCGTCCCAAGGATCAACGACCATATATAGTCTCCCAAAACTACAGAAAATTGCAATAGGCTTTAATTAACAAAAGCCCCGCACGAAGTGCGGGGCTTTTGTGTGTTTTATGCGTCCTTGCGCTTCTTCCCGACTTTGCGGCGGGAGATGATAAAGACATTTGAGTACTTCTTCGGCGTGCGCGTCTTCTGACCCTTGCCGGTGGGCTTGCCCCACGCGCTCTTGGCTCTGCGGAGTCCGCGTCCCTGGCGTCCTTCACCACCGCCGTGCGGATGGTCAACGGGGTTCATCGCGGTACCGCGTACGGTCGGGCGGATACCCATCCATCTTGAGCGGCCCGCCTTGCCGATGACGACGAGATTGTACTCCTCGTTGCCGACCGCGCCGATAGAGGCCCACGAGAGGTCAGAAATCTTGCGAATCTCCGAGGAGGGGAGCTTAATCTGCGCGTACCCTTCGTCGTGCGCAACCACTTCAGCGAAGTTGCCGGCCGAGCGGACGAGCGACGCGCCCGAGAGCGGCGCAATCTCAATGTTATAGACGAAGGTGCCGACCGGAATCTTTCCGAGCGGGAGACGGTTCCCCGCGACGAGCGGCGCATTCTCCGAGACGATGAAGGTGGAGCCGACTTTCATCTCCTTGGGGAGGATGACATAGCGGCGTGCGCCGTCTCTGTAGAGCGCGAGCCCGATAAAGGCAGAGCGGAATGGGTCGTATTCAACCGTCTCAATCCTGGCGGGGATATTCTTCTTGTCGTATGTGAAATCAATAGCGCGGAATCGTTGTTTGTGTCCGCCGCCTTGATGCCGTGTCGTGATGCGACCAAATGCGTTTCTCCCGCCCTGACTTCCCTTCTTCTTGAGGAGGGGCTTGTAGGGCGCGTGACCCGACAGTAGCTCCTTGTACGGGAGCGTGGTCATATGGCGGCGGCTCTTGGAGGTTGGCTTGTAGGTCTTCATAGTAGTTATGCGAACTGAATCGTATCGCCCTTGTTGAGGTAGACATATGCTTTGCAGCGCGCCGCGCGCGAACCCTCGCCGCGGCGCGTACGCATCGCCTTCACCTTCGCAGGCAGGTTCGCGATGCGGATCTTGCGGGGCTCCACATTATAAATTTCTTTGATAGCGCCGGCGATGGCGGCCTTCGTCGCGCGCGGAGCAACATCAAAGGTGTAGACGCCCTTCTCGGTGATGATGAGCGCCTTCTCGGAGAACCACGGCGCGCGGATAATCTCGTGCGCGGTGCCGTGTGCCGAGGGCGCAGTGCGCGCGCGATGCTTCCGGGCGAGCTTCTGCTCCTGCTTCTTACTTACTGTCTTTCTTCCGAAGAGTGCCATAGTAATTTATTTAGACTTCGCCCGAGAGAGAAGCTTCTTAAACGCCGCTTCCGGCTTTTCAATGACGAGATACTTGTGCGTCATCACGGCAACCGGATTAAGACTGCGTACCTCTTCAGTACCGATACCCTGCAGGTTGTTGAAGCTCTTGATGGCATTTTTGTCATACGAATCAAAGGCGATGAGCGCCGAGTTCGCACCCTTCGGCGAGAGAAGGCCCTTCTTAGACGCCTTTGAAAGCACGACGAGAGCGGCGAGTGCGACTTTGGTCTTCGGCGTAGCAAACGCGAGCGAGTCAACGAAGATAATCTCGCCCTCCTTCGCCTTACGGGAGAGAACAGAGAGGAGTGCGCCGACGCGCATCTTCTTATTAATCTTCTCGCTATAGTCGCGCGTTGAGCGCGGACCAAACGTGATACCGCCGTGGCGCCAAATAGGCGAGCGGCTGGAGCCGTGGCGCGCCTGACCGGTACCCTTCTGCGCCCATGGCTTCTTACCACCACCCGAGACCTCGGAGCGGTCCTTGGTGTGGGCACGGTTCTGGCGCAGATTCGCCTGTATCGCGGTGGTTACCTGGTGGACAAGGTCGGCGCGCCACGGCTTACCGAACAGTGCTTCGGGGAGCGCGATGCTACCGACCGTCTTCCCTTCCATAGAGAAGATCGGAAGTTCGGCGGAAGAGCCAGCACTTTCTGCTTTCTTTTTTCGTGCTGGCGACTTCTTCGTGATTTTCTTTGCGGGAGTCATAGTATAGAAATTATGCGGAGATGACTTCAAGGAGCGTGCCGCGACGACCCGGCACGGCGCCACTGACGATAATCTTGCCCTCCTTCGCGTCAACGAGGAGCACTTTCAGATTTCGAACCGTGATGCGGTCGGAGCCCATGCGGCCAGCCATCTTCATTCCCTTGGCGACACGGCCGCCCGCGCGGCCGCCCGAACCGCCGATGGAGCCCGGGGAGCGCTCGGTGTGCTTCTGGCCGTGAGAACGCGGACCGCCATGGAAGCCGTGGCGCTTCACCACGCCCGCGAAGCCCTTGCCCTTACTCAAGCCCGAGACCCGCACAACATCCCCGACAGCAAAAATGTCTGCGCTGATTGTAGAGCCGACTTCTGCAGCACTATCAGTACGGAATTCGCGAATGGCTTCATAGCCCTTGCCCTTGGTGTGACCCAAGACTGGCTTACTGATGTTCTTCACCTTGCGGGAGCCCTGACCGACCTGAATAGCGGCGTAGCCATCCTTACCCTCCTTCGTCTTCACCTGGGTGACCGTGACTGGGTCGGTCGCGAGAATGGTCCCCGCGTAGGCGCGACCATCGTCCGTAAAGATACGGGTCATTTTTTCTTTCGTGGCGAGGATGAATTTCATTTCTGTTTAAAGCAAAACGCGCGATGACAGACGCATCGCGCGTTCTGCCATAGGACCGGTCACGGGCACCGTTCGTAGCTTTATGAGCACTCTACACGAGCCCTCCAAAAGATGCAAGAAAACACACAACCGCCCGTAAGGGCGGTTGTGTGTTTTCTTGGCGGTCTTTGTTAGACCATTTTCACATCTATCGTCACACCGGAGGGGAGATTGAGGTTCGTGAGGGCCTCAATGACCTTCGGGGAGGGATTCAGAATATCGATGAGGCGCTTATGGATGCGCATTTCAAACTGCTCCCGAGCGTCCTTGTAGACGAAAGTTGAGCGGTTCACCGTCCAGCGCTTTATCTCCGTCGGGAGCGGCACGGGGCCGACCACGACGGCGTCAAAGCGGGCGGCAGTGTCCATAATCTGCTTCACCGAGAGATCCAGAATCTTATGCTCATAGGCGCGGACGCGAATCCGGAGTTTGTGCTCTACAGGCGCGGACGCCGCCGCCTTCTTCGGAGCGGCCTTCGCTCGCGGCGCCTTCGGCGCCGTGGCTTTCTTTACTTTCGGCTTTGGCTTTTTCGCCGCTGTCACCATAGTGTCAGTCGCTTGAAGCTTACGCCGTAATCTTAGTCACGACGCCTGCGCCGACGGTCTTACCGCCTTCCCTAATTGCGAAGCGCGTATTGTCCTCAAGCGCGACTGGTGCGACGAGCTTCACCTTGAAGGTGACGGTATCGCCCGGCATCACCATCTCCTTACCTTCTGGCAGAGTGACTTCGCCAGTCACATCGGTGGTACGAACATAGAACTGAGGCTTGTAGCCCGAGAAGAACGGCGTGTGACGACCGCCTTCGTCCTTACCGAGAATATACACTTCTGCTTCAAAGTCAGTGTGCGGTGTGACCGAGCCGCTCTTGGCGAGCACTTGACCACGATGCACATCCTCCTTCTTAGTACCGCGGAGTAGAATGCCAGCGTTGTCGCCTGCCTGACCTTCGGTGAGCTGCTTGTTGAACATTTCGATACCGGTGACGGTCGTCTTCGCCGTCGGCTTGATACCGACAATCTCAACCTCCTCACCGACCTTCACCTGACCGCGCTCGATACGACCCGTAACTACGGTGCCGCGACCTTCAATAGAGAAGATGTCCTCAATTGGCATAAGGAATGGCTTTGTGAGTTCGCGCTCCGGCATATCGAAGTAGGTGTCCATCGTGTCCACCAGCTCCTTGACCTTCACCGCGTACTCCTCGGTAACAACCTTGGCATCAAGCGCCTTGAGGCCCGAACCGCGGATAATCGGCGTATTCTTGCCGTCGTAGCCCTGCTTGGTGAGAAGCTCGCGAACCTCCTCTTCGACGAGTTCGATAAGGTCTGCCTCGGCTACCATATCCACCTTGTTAAGGAAGACAATGAGCTTCTTAAGACCCACCTGCTTCGCAAGAAGGATGTGCTCGCGTGTCTGCGGCATCACGCCGTCGGTTGCGGCGACCACGAGAACCGCTCCGTCCATTTGGGCGGCGCCGGTAATCATGTTCTTGATGTAGTCGGCGTGTCCCGGCGCATCAATGTGCGCGTAGTGCCGATTCGGTGTCTCGTACTCCGAATGGTGGAGTGCGATAGTAATACCGCGCGCCTTCTCTTCTGGTGCACTGTCGATTTTGTCGACGCCTTCGACGCGGGCTGAGTAGCCTTCGCCAGTGAGCATCGAGAGCACATGCAGGATGCCTGCGGTGAGTGTCGTCTTACCGTGGTCAACGTGACCAATGGTGCCGACATTCATGTGTGGCTTGCTGCGATTGAATTCTGCCATAATCGAATAAATTAAATGATTAAATCACGAATTAATCCGACGCGAGTCGGAACAAACTCTAGGGCGTGCCGACTCACATAAAGCAGACAAGCCAAAGAGCGACGCCAAGATGCGTTATCTATGAATGTACCCGAGCTCGCACAAAAGTGCAAGGTGGAAATAAAACGGCCGCCGATTCGCCTTGTGGGCGAAGGGCGGCCGTACGAGCTGTGCGAGTGGTGTCGCACAACGATCGTCCGTTAAGCAAGATACGGGTCGCGCTCCTCGTACCAGAGCTGGTTTACCCGCTCAACCGCGGCTGGAGGAGTTTTCTGCTCCTCATCGGTCTTTGCGAGTGTCTGCAGATCGGGTTCGGTGCTTTCTTGCTTCTCATTTCCCATACATCCTCCTGTGAAAGATCTGAACGATTCG
>MFMD01000031.1:7498-10874 GCA_001781715.1 Candidatus Kaiserbacteria bacterium RIFCSPLOWO2_01_FULL_55_19
TGTGCAACATAAGGAAATAATAACACAATGGCCGCCCTCTTGGGCGGCCTGTGTATATATCTGAGCAAGGGCTACCCTTGCTCACCTTGCCCAATCTATTTGCGGGAGGCGATGATGTCGTCGGCGACATTCTTGGGGACAGTATCATAGTGGTCAAATTCCATCGTCATACTTCCACGGCCCTCGGTCATCGAGCGGAGCGTGGTGGTGTAGCCGAACATCTCCGAGAGCGGGACCTTGGCCTTCACCACTTTAAGGAGACCGCGCTCCTCCATCCCCTCTATCTGACCGCGCTTGCCCGAGATATTGCCGGTGATGTCGCCCATAAACTGCTCGGGGACGATAACTTCAACGCGCATAATCGGCTCAAGGATGACGGGCTTCGCGGACTTCGCCGCTTCTTGGAACGCCATGGACGCCGCAATCTTGAAGGCGATTTCAGAGGAGTCCACATCGTGGTACGAGCCGTCATAAAGGTCTACCGAGATATCCACCATCGGGAAGCCGGCGAGAAAGCCGCGGCTCATCGCCTCGCGGAGTCCTTTCTCCACTGGCGCGATAAATTCTTGCGGGACAACGCCGCCCTTGATGTTGTTGATGAATTCAAAATGGTCTTCGCGGGTGACATTCTTGGCCACCTTCTTCTCCGGGTCTACCGGCTCCATCTTCTTCATACGAATCTTCACATGGCCGTACTGACCGCGACCGCCAGTCTGTTTGATGTACTTCCCTTCTGCTTCCGCGCTTCCGAGAATCGTCTCTCTATACGCTACCTGCGGCTTCCCCACATCCGCAACGACATTGAACTCGCGCTTCATGCGGTCAACGAGAATCTCCAAGTGGAGCTCACCCATGCCGGAAATAATCGTTTCATTCGTCTCTTCGTCGGTCTTGATGCGGAAGGTCGGGTCCTCATCAGAGAGCTTCCGGAGCGCGACACCCATCTTCTCCTGGTCGGCCTTCGTCTTGGGCTCAATGCGGAGCGACACCACTGGTTCAGGGAACTTAATCTCTTCAAGCACGATTGGATTGTCTTCATCGCAGAGCGTGTGCGAGGTCTTGGTATCTTTGAGTCCCACCGCGGCGGCGATTTCACCCGTGAATACCTTCGCCACCTCTTCGCGCTTGTCGGCCTGGAGTCGGACGATGCGGCTGATGCGCTCCTTGGAGCCCGTGGTGGAGTTGTAGACATAGGTGCCGGCGGTGAGCGTTCCCGAATAGACGCGGAAGAAAGTCAGCGCGCCCACAAAGGGGTCGGTCTGGAGCTTGAAGGCGAGTGCACAGAACGGTTCATCGTCTGACGCGTGGCGCTCTATCGGCTCCCCCGTCTTCGGGTTGGTGCCGGTTGCGGGCTTGAGGTCCAGAGGTGACGGGAGATAATCCACAACTGCATCCAGCACGAGCTGAACGCCCTTATTCTTCAGCGCGGAGCCGGTGTAGACCGGAAAGATTTCATTATTAATGACCGCCTTGCGCAAAATCGTTTTCAACGCTTCAAGCGACGGCTCTTTGCCCTCAAGGTACGCGCTCATCGCCGCATCGTCCTGTTCAACGATGCGCTCAACGAGCGCGGCGTGATATTTCTTCGCGTCCTCAAGAAGATTGGCAGGAATCTCGCCCGGAATCACCTCTTCACCCATGTCGCCCCTGAAGGTGTACGCCTTCATCGTAAGGAGATCTACCACGCCCTCGTGCGCCGCCTCTTCGCCGATAGGAATCTGCATACGAATCGCTCTCGGGGAGAGTCGGTCAAGGATGCTCGCGTAGGAACTCTCAAATGACGCCCCCGTGCGGTCCAGCTTATTGATGAAACAGACGCGCGGCACCTGCGCCTCATCCGCATAGCGCCAGTTGGTCTCGGACTGTGGCTCCACGCCCGCAACGCCGTCGAAGACGACGATAGCACCGTCCAAGACGCGCATTGAACGCTTCACTTCAGCGGTGAAGTCGATGTGTCCGGGGGTATCAATAACGTTGAAACGGAACTTCTTCGCCGCATCCTTCTTGTCCGGCTCGTCGGTCTTCGTCCAGAAGCAAGTAATGGCGGCGGCGGTGATGGTGATGCCGCGCTCGCGCTCCTGCTCCATCCAGTCGGTCGTGGTGCTCCCGTCGTGTACCTCGCCAATCTTGTGTTGACTGCCCGTATAGAAGAGGACGCGCTCGCTCGTCGTCGTCTTACCCGCATCAATGTGCGCGATGATGCCGAAATTTCTTACTTTCTCAAGCGGATAGTCGCGATTCATGATGTACAAAAATAAAATGCGCCGAGCGCTTCTCTATGCTATCACGAATCACCACGCGAAGTGGGCGAAGGCCTTGTTGGCCTCGGCCATGCGGTGCATCTCGTCCTTCTTCTTGATAGCGTCACCCTCATTCTTGGAAGCGAGGAGGAGTTCGGCGGCGAGCTTCTCCGCCATCGGCTTGCCCTTCTTCGCGCGCGCGGCGGCAATAATCCAGCGGAATGAGAGCGCGAGGCGGCGATTCTGTGGGACTTCGCGCGGCACTTGGTAGTTGGCTCCGCCGACACGGCGCGAACGCACCTCCATCAAGGGGGAGACATTACGGAGCGCCGCTTCAAAGGTCTCCAGAGGATTCGCTCCGCCCTTCTCAATCTCGGCGAGGGCATCATAGACGACCGCGCGGGCAGTGTCCTTCTTACCGCTCCACATAACGACATTGATGAAACGCGTGAGCGTCTCCGAACCGTATTTCAGGTCGGGTCGCCAAACGCGCTTTCGTTTAAGAGGGCGGCGCATATTACTTCGCCGACGGGCGCTTCGCGCCGTAGCGGGAGCGTGAGCGGCGGCGCTTCTCCAGACCTGCGGTGTCCAGCTTGCCGCGGACAATCGTGTACTGAACGCCGATATCCTTCACTCTGCCGCCGCGGAGCATCACCACCGAGTGCTCCTGGAGGTTGTGTCCCTCGCCGGGGATGTAGGCCGTTACTTCCATCCCGTTCGTGAGGCGGACACGGGCAATCTTACGAATAGCGGAGTTCGGCTTGCGGGGCGTCTTGGTGGTTACCTTGGTGCAGACGCCGCGCTTGAAAGGCGACGGGTAGAAGGTCGGACGATTGGAGAGCACATTAAAGCCGCGGGCGAGCGCGGGTACGCTCGTCTTTCTTGATTTGCTCTTCCGTCCCTTCCGGGACAGCTGATTAATGGTGGACATGAGAAAAAGAAGACCCGCGGAGGGTCACACGCAATATAAAGGAATAACACAGGAAATGCAAACTTACTCTATCGGTTCGTGGTACGGATCAGCCACATATGGGGCTGGCGGAGGTGGCTTCGGGACAACGGGCGCTGGGGGAGGTTGGGTGCCGGGAAGATTCGGCGGGGGCATTGGGCGCGGTTGCGTTGGAAGCGCCGACGGC
>MFMD01000031.1:10890-14840 GCA_001781715.1 Candidatus Kaiserbacteria bacterium RIFCSPLOWO2_01_FULL_55_19
GCACGCGATGCACAAAGGCGTTCACTGCCGCATCATCCTGCTGATTCGCATAGCGCGGAGACTGCGGGGGTGGCGAGTAACTCTTCTGTGGAGAGAGCACAGTGGCGGGCGGCACATACCGAGGCACCCCCGCATTCACCGGCCGCGCGGGTTGTGTTGACGGCACATTCCCCGTCTTCCCTTTCATCTCTGCTTCACGGAGTGGGATGAAGATTTGCGTATTGATATCCTGCACGATACTCCCGATAATCTTTTGATCGAGCCGTGCCTCGGTCGCGAGCGCCTTGGTGAAGTCATCAGGATTCTCAATACCCATAAGGAGCAGCATTATTTCTCGTTCAAGTACGCCCCCTTGGTCTATGCGCAGACCATATTTAGACATCAGCCCCTTCGCGACCATTGTGTACTTCCCTTCTGCAAGATACGCACGTACGATCGGTGGCAATGTCTGCATCACCTGATTAATGCTTTCTTCCAGTGTCAATTCTGGTTGGTTGGGGTCCATAGATTAAGGAGTTGCTGGTCCGGATGCTCCTGGCGGTGGTGGCGGTGGCGGTGCCGAAGGAGGGGGTGGAGCTGGGGAGGGAGTGGTCCCTGCTTTTGCAAGCAAGCTGCGGAAGGAATCAAGTTCTTTTTCCTCAATGCTTTTTTTCGCTTCTTTAAGCAACTTCCCCGAAGCGACTTTATTTGCCGCCGGGCCAACAAGTAATTGATATGGGACAGAAAGTACTTTCCCCGGTACGCTTTCAGGACCGCCTATCTTACTCCATCTCTGCATTCCTTCGGCATATTGCATCTGTGGAATATTCTTTGCTCTGGTAAGACTTTCTTTCTTGTCCTTTAACTGCTTCTCCTGATCTTCTTTGACTTTTTCATTCACCTTCTTCGCGGTTTCTAATCGTGCGACATCTGCACTCCGCCCTTCCTTCTTGGCTTGTTTAATATCAGCATTTATATCCGAGAGTTCCTCGTTCGTTTTCTTAACATCTTCCTCCAACCTAACCTGATCTAGTTCTAATTTCTTTACCTGCGCCTCTTCCTCTTTGGTGAGATTTAGAGTTTTTGCATACTTGAGACGGACATCTATAGCATCTTCCTTAATCTTTGCATATCCGCCTTCTTGGGCTTTCCCAGCATCAACACCTTTGATTCCTTGCAGACCACCAAAGGCCGTAGCACCACGAATATCGTAACTGCCTTTAGCGACGGTATCGAGTCCTCCAGCAAAGAGCCGTCCGATATTAGAGCGAGCATATTTACTATCTCTAAACCTACTAGCCGAAGCTGTCGCCAGACGTCCCACCGTTCTGCGACTGGCCCATCCCACCGCACCAAAAGTAAGGGCGCCAGCAGTCTTAGATGCCCATGAGGCGCCGAAGGCGGAGAGATTCTTTGACTGGATGACAACAGCGAGGAGGAGCCCCATCGCGACGACGAAGGAGAGTACGAAGCTCCCGAAGCCGCCAAGATTCGCGTTGCCGACGAATCCCGTTGATGCTCCGTTGGCAAGGGCGCCTGCTGGACCGAAACCGCTGATGAACTGTACATCGGTGATAACTCTAAGCGCGACATAGAGCATCAGGAGGAGTATCGGCGCAGTAATCGTCTGCTCAAAGAGCTTGTCCCACCATTGCCCCGCTCGCTTCGCGAGCATCGGCACGGCGAGCCCCGCGAAGCCGATGGGCGCGAGGATGATGAGGAATATAAGGATAACGAACCGTGCGACGAGTATGAAGGAGAGCGTGAAAAACACAAAGGCCGTCACAATAAAGAGCAGGATACCCATAAAGCCGATAAGCCACGGGCTATTCGCTTTGTATATAGCCGGGTTTACGGTGCCATTCCCGTAGATTGTCTGGAGTCCCAGCTGATTCATTATCTTATTTGAGATACCCTCTTCTGTAACACTCGCCAAGGTTAGTGCGGGTGGGTTCGGAAAGTTCCCATTGTTTATTTGCTTATAGAACTGCGTCGCGAAGATGTTTCCGGTATCAATAATCGCTTCGGTGAAGAAGAGCGAGAAGTTGAGGAATACCGCGGCGATAAACATCATCGGGAGCATCTTGGTTCCCTTGCCATACCAATCTACATTCAGAATGGTCGTGACGCCCACTGCGAGGAAGCCGAAGATAAGGAAGATGTTGCCGATGTCGCGCAGGATGGTCCAGGTAACGCCGATGGCGGAGAGATTCTTCACATACGCACCCATCACCACAACCGTGTAATAGACCGCATAGTTGAGGGTAATCGCCGAGACGCCGAGGAGCCATGCGAAGAGCTCAAGGATCTTCTGCATGACGCTGTTGTAGGGGGAGTTGGGGTCACCTTCTTTCGGAGCCGGTTTGTCTGATGCTTGGCTGATCGCATTAGC
This sequence comes from Candidatus Kaiserbacteria bacterium RIFCSPLOWO2_01_FULL_55_19, assembly GCA_001781715.1. Lineage (GTDB taxonomy): Bacteria > Patescibacteriota > Minisyncoccia > Phycocordibacterales > Phycocordibacteraceae > C7867-001. The sequence continues at coordinate 13,262 of MFMD01000031.1, forward strand.
AGCATTAATATCATTCATCACACTCGCACCATTGTCGGTCGGGTAGTTATCTCCCGTGTATGGCTCTGCAACTTCATTTGCAGCCAACTGATCCTCAACAGTGTGATTTTCGGCAAGCGCGGTGGGCGCCGCGCCCACCGCGCTTATAAGAAGCGCGAGAGTGATGAACGAGAGTGAGAAGAAGCGTTTCATATCAAGTGACCGGGCAGGCGACAGGGTCCGTGATGAGCGCGGTAGCGTTGAAGTTGAGGAGATTCATCTGGTCCACCAGCGTGCCGCCCGAGACCGTGAGCGAGCCCGTCGGGCTTGCGGTGGCGGCACCGGTGGTTGCTGCGTTCACCTGTGCGCTCGATACATCAGCATTCGTGGGCGGTGCGGCGGCGAGCGCGGCGAGGTCGGTGTTGAGCTTCGCGGTTCCCGCGGCGGTAGTGTCCTGTGCATCCTGCTGGACTTGGAGTATGAGCGCTTGGGTGCCTGATACCGCATTTAACGCCGTCTGTACCTGTGCGAGTACGGTATTCACGCTTGCGAGGCCGGTATCCGCCGCGCTCGCCTGTGCGGTACAGGTAAACTTAAGAGAGGTGAGCTGCGTCTGCGCCGTACCTGCTGCACTCCCGATGGTGTTCCACGCGAGTGTGTACGCCTGGAGGCGCGCGGTAGCGGCGGCCGCAATCGCATTAACATCAACTATCACGGTCGCATTCCCTACGGCGGTTGTCTGTATCGCGGTCGTGATTGCCGTCGGTCTGATGCTTGACGGCTGTGACGCGCCGAAGAGACCGCCGCCGCCGAAGATGCTGTTCATCGTCTGCTGAAGTGCCGCCCCGAAGATGGCCGCGATAGCACTGTCAATATCGGTGGGGTTGACGAGCGAGGCCATATCGGAGCCAAGCGCGTCCTTAACATAGTCCTGAATAACTACGCCCGGCGTCTTCACATTGCCGTCGGAGCCATCCGCATTTTTACATGCAGCAGTGGGGGTGATGCTCGAACCGCTTCCGCCCGTAGTGCTCGGTCCGCACCACGAGAGGAATCCTCTTCCTTGCACGAGGTCCTGCCGGCGATTCGTGATTGCCTGATTCACGAGGCTATCACCCTTACTGGCCGCTGCTGCGGCAACCATATACGGGTTGTTATTATCCTGCGTCGTGAGAGCGAACCACGCGGGGATGCCGCCCTGCCTGTAGTCGCCTGCGACAAAGGCCGTCTGATTCGGTGAATATCGCCCCAGTGTGCCTTGACTTGATGCGAGGAAGCCGCCGACACTGGTCCCAAGCGCATACTTCGTCAGAATCGACGATGCTATCCCCGCGGCAAAGGCGGGATTGAGCACTCTCTGAAGCTGGCCGATGAAGGGGAGCACCACCGCGTCGCTCACGGCCTGCAGGTGCAGGGAGAGGTTTAATACGAAGCTCGGCTGGCCGGTGCCGTTGCCGCCGTTAATCCAATTAATAATGCTGGCGGTCGTCGCTCGTATAATCTGATGTATCAGCTGGCGCGCGAGCGGTATTATTATTGTTTTATAAACACAATCTGCTATAGTCGACACTCCTGTTGCGGTAGTTGCACCGCTAGTTAC
>MFMD01000032.1 GCA_001781715.1 Candidatus Kaiserbacteria bacterium RIFCSPLOWO2_01_FULL_55_19
CCGCTCCGTGGCGCCCGCTCCTCTATTTTGAAGGAAATCGCGTTCATTTACTCGCTATAGTAGCCCATCAGGACGACACTTGACAAAAAGATATAATGGAGTATCCTTGTTATTAGGTATATGTACACGGGTTTTAGCTCGATTCCGAGCCAGCCCACAACACAGGAGATATAGCCATGAGAAGCAAACTGCTGTTCGGGCTCGCCATCGTGGCGATGCTCGGTCTTACGGCGTGCGGAACGAATCCGCCCAACACGATGCGCGGACAGCCGGCGGAGGAGAACCCCCCGAAAGCCATTGCCGCGGTCGCTGAAGTGCCGGCGAGTCAGTTCACCAGCCGTTACAAGGTGGTGATCTATCCGGGTTCGGAAGAGAAATTCAACCCGAAGCCGAGTTTGACCCTCAAGGAGTTCAACATCCTCTCCCAGTTCGACTGGTATTGCGCTAAGCAAGCCAGCGAGATGGAAGGGGAACTCCAGGAGATGCTCAAGCAGGGCGCGACCTACGGCGGGTTTCAGGGCGTGTTCGGCGCACTCGGCTACAAGCTGGGATTCGGTAGTCTGATCAACCCCGGGGACTACCTCATCGCCATCGGCCTCACGGCCTTCGGCGGCGGACTCGGGAGCGGCAAGATAACCTTCGAGACCGCGATGGCCGTGCTTCAGGGCTATTGCGTAACCGGCATGGTCTACAAGGCCGATCAGCTGGAAGGAAAACTGAGCCGTCTGTGGATTGTCCCTCTCTACACGGGCGGGGCGCGGGTCCCGGCAGTTTCGAACAGGCCGGCGCCGACCTACTCGGATACGAGGGGCAGAAGGATTGCTCCTTTACCCCGATAAGGAACATCGGGCGCACGACATGGGCGCGGAACATCTCTCGATGTCCGCGCCCATTTAATTTTATACTGACTACTTCTGCACCTTGAGGAGTTCCACTTCAAATACAAGTGCCGAATTGGCTGGGATAACATTACCGACCGCTTGGGGGCCGTAGGCAAGGTCTGCGGGGATAAGGAGCGTTCGCTTCCCTCCCTCTTTCATTCCGACGATGCCTTCGTCCCAGCCCTTAATCACCTGCCCCGCGCCGAGCGTGAAGGTGAAGCCCGTAGTGCCGTGGTTCGCCGAGGCATCAAAGACGGTTCCATTGGTGAGCGCGCCGACATAATTGACTGTCACCGTGTCGCCTGTCGCTGCGGCCGCGCCTGTGCCGACAACCTGGTCTTTCATCATAAGCTGGGTGATATCGGTAGGCATAGTGTTTGTAGCTGTTTGGTCTTGTGAGGCGGTTGGTAAGGTCTGCGCCTCTCCAACGGCGGCCGACTGCGGCTGACCGAAGGGCGAGAGACCCGGAAGAATGAAGAACATAATAACGACAACAAGTGCGAGCGCGGTAGCGATGCCAGTTTGGGTTGGGTTCATAGGTTTGTTATTAATATGCTGTCAGTATACTACGGGGCCTGGAAGGCCTTAAATCGCTTCACTTCCTCCGCAACCGCGGCCTTGGCGATGCTCTCGTGCCCCGGGACTTCGCGATCAAGGAATGCTTTGAGTGCGGAAGCATCGCCCGCCTCGGCGAGCTTCGCGAATTCTCCGCGCTTCGCTTCGGTAAGCTTCCCTACAATCGCGAGCGTTGCCGCCTTGAGCGCAATCTCGCCAAACTGTCCGATGAGCGCCTGCTGCTCTGCGGGCGGCACATCCTTAATACCGAGGTCCTCGGCGATGAGTGCGGTCAGTTCGTCTTGCATAGGTGAAATCATAGCATTTATTTATTTGGATAATTGCTTCAAGAAAGTGTCTGGGGATGGAGGTGGAAGCGGCTTCTTCAGGAAGTCAAGAAACCAGGAAGTCTGACCCGCTTCCGTACCGGCTCCGATTTCATCTACCTTGATTTGCGGTCCAAGAATTGAAGGGACTTCGTGGGCAAAACGGATGGACTTCCCTTGGTTCTCTGGACGCGTCAAATAATCCTGGATGAACTTGAATCGCGCCTCGTCGCTTCCTCCATATGCCGCCAGATATGTTCCCCCGTCAGGCGTCTGGGCCTCATATATAGCGGGAGCTTCTGGATTGATTTGGACGTTATCAATTCTTGTGAAAAATGTCTGGGTTTCTTGAGTAACTGCTCCCGAAACTTCTGATTGTGCCATCTGATCTTGAGTCAAATCTACGGTTGGTATTGGTTCTTGGGCAGGGATATTTTCAGTTGGGAGTGGGGTTGCAGGCGTCTCTACCCCAGGGGACATTATCTCAACAGGAACAGAGACCTCGGGAGCAGGAGTGAGCTGTTCGGCAGGAAACTCTGATTGTATCGGCGCAGGTGCCTGCGTTTCCTCCAACCGCGTCTCTTCACCAAGTCCTTGTGCGGGAGATTCAACGGTCGGTCTTACCCCCGATGCCTGGGGCTGGTAGTCAGGTATCATCCTCACCCCCGCAGGTGCCTGCACCTCGCCGTTGAACAAGATACTTCCTGACTGCGGGTCAACGGTCATCTGGGCGCCCACATCAATGCGCGCGCTCGCACCTTCTGCAAAGAACTTATGCTCCATCGCGATTCGGTGTATCGCGTTCCCAATCTCCCTCGGGTCCCCGCCCGCCTTGGCCTCATAGAGTTTTGCGAGGTCACTGCCATCTGGGATATTCTCCGGTTTCGTATCAGGCAACTGCTTCATGAGGTCCTGCAACATACCCTCGTACCCGCGCACCGACGCGCCGACTGTTGGTGCCTCAAAAGTTGCCGCCACCTCTGGTGTAAGGGCAGATTCAGCTTCTAGAACCTGGGTGGCTTCTGGGGTTTGCGTAACTGCTGGCGGTGTCTCATGTCCGAGCATACTGCCGAGCCAGTTTTCCACCTTAGCTTGCGCGGCATGCGCAAGCTCTGTCTCGCTTGCATACTCTATGGCCTCCTTTATCGCAATACCCATAAGTACGGTATATACACCCGCTTTAAGAAATGCTTTTTCCTTCCCCCATTTTTCCTGATGTACATCCTTCTCAAACTTCAGATACATCGTCGACAAGCCCGCCGCGCGTTGAGCGGTAATACCTAACAAAGGGATAACCATAGCGAGCGTACCTCCTGTAAGTACGGCACCGAGACCAAGACCAGCACCAACTCCGAGTTTCGTCTTCCAGTTGAGTTTATTATATTTCTCGCCCATTGAACGGAAGAGTCCTTCCAATCCTCCAATCTTTTCTGCTTCGGCATCTAATTCCTCTTTGCGACGGATGAGATGCTCTTCTGAACTCTTCCACCACGCCACTTTCTCTTTTGTACTCTCAACAACCTTGCCAACAGCTTCACGCAATCTCTTGTGCCACTCTTTGGGCGTTCCTTCTCTACCCTCCGAGAGATCTATATCGAGGGGTGTTTCCTCGGGTCCTGAAAGGTCAAGACTTAAAGGCCTTACCTCAGGACTAGGTTCTACCGCTGCCTCAACTTCAACAGGCTGTTCTGATTGCTTAGATAACAACAATCCGAGCTGAGCCGTATATTCTAGAATCTTCTTTATCGAAGAGAGTTTCTTAATACTCTTGATAACTCTTTCTCTCTCTTTAGGATTCGCGAGAAGTTCTATAGCTTTCGCATGATTCTCGGAAGAAATGACGGCGTCTGGTCCAGCCAGAATATCAACATCTCCCCCTTCAGTAAGTACGAGCATCAGAATCTTATTTTGTTGCCGTTCATTTGGCACCGCATCCTCCTTCTTCTCTCCTTCTTCCTTTTCCCCCTCTTTTTTTGCTTTTTCTTTAGGGGTCCTCATACTTCGTGCTGCTGTCAGGACTTCCTTGCGCCCTTTGCCACTCAAAGTCATTTGAAGTTTCTGGATGGATGCCGCTAGTGCATTCTTTCTCGCTCCATCTGTTTCTGTTTCATACGCTTCGGCAAGTCGTTTGATTGATTCAAATGCTGCGTTGAAACTCTTCCAAGCACTTGCGGGCATATCTTCCGGCTTGACCCTCATATCCCTAACTTCTTGACCAAGATCTCTATATATTCTTTCTGCAATTCTTACTTGCTTTGCCGCATTAAAATCAGAACGCTCTTGCACAGAAGTTTCTGGTTGGGCTTCTGTGGCAACAGAGACGGTGTCATTCGGCGCGGTTTCAGGCGCTGACACTGCCTCGGGCGGTGCGGACTCAACGGCTGACCGTGAATGCCCCAAAAGTTCTTTCAGTTCGTCCATCCCGCCGTGTCCCTTATGCTCCTTTGCCTTCTTACCCTTTTTATGCCCTGGGGGATATTCAGACATGGCGTTAGCGCGAAAGATAGCGTTCGCGAATCATGTTTTCAACTGTAGCACGGTCACGACCGTAGGTAAGCGATGAGAGCTGGACAAGATCGTCTACTTGAGCGAGATTTGCCTGCGGCAAGTCCGGCGTCTTCATATCAAAGGGTTTCTGGGGTACACCGCCGACGAGAATCTTGGCGTACGCATTCCTATTTTCAATATTGACGAAATCAAGCGCCTGGAAGGTCGGTGCGAACTGCTTCGCAAAGAACTCCCCGTTTTCTTCACCCACGCGGAAGACGACCATATTCCCCACGTTGCCGAAGACCGCATCCCGCGTCTTCTCTTCTATCTGGCTCAAGAACTGATGCGCCATTGAAAGCCCGAGCTTATACTTGCGCGCCTCCGAGAGAATGCCGGGGATGGAGTCGGTGGTCACATTCTGGAACTCGTCAATATAGAGATAGAACGGCGCGTGGGCGGCCCTCGGAGTGTCTGCGCGCGAGAGCGCCGCCATGAAGAGCTTCCCTACCACGATGAGGCCGAGCAGGTTCGCATTTCTCTCCCCCAGACGGCCCTTGGAGAGATTGACGAGGAGAATCTTCTTCGTATCCATCACCTCGCGGAACTTGAAGGAGGATTCCTGCTGGCCGACAATCGGGCGGATGAAGTCGTTCGCGGTGAAATCGTCAAACTTGTTGGTGATGTAGGGGACGATATTTTCTAGTGCGGCATCGCCGCCTGCCTTGGTCGCAATCTCGGTCCAGAACTGATTCACAATCGGGTTCATACTCTTGGCGAGCTTCTGTGCGCGGAACTCACTGTTGGAGAGCACGCGCGCGATGTCTAGAATCGTGGAGCCGCTCGTCGGGTCCTCCATCACGAGCAGAGTCGCGTTGCGGAAATATTGTTCAAAGGCGGGACCCATACTCTCGGGAACATCGCCGTAGAGCCGCTTGAAGATCATCAGAAGCTCGTTCACGATGAAGGTCTTCTGCTCGGGGCGCGAGAGATCGTATTCAAGGAAATTGAGCGCGAAGGGGCGCGAGAGGTCCGCCGGGTCAAAGTAGATGACATCCTTGTAGCGCTCGGGAGGAACGGAAGCGAGAATGTCTAAGATGTCGGTGCCGTGCGGGTCAATGAAGCAGCAACCGTCCCCGTTTTTAATATCCTGAATAATCATTGACTTCATCAATCCGGTTTTACCGGTACCGGTCTGACCGATGACATAGAGGTGGCGCAGGCGATCCTCGGGACTCAAATAAATATTCGTTGTCTGCCCGCGGTAGGTGTTGATACCGAGCAGAGAGCCCGCCTGCGGGAGCCCCACCGGGGCGGGTGCGTGGGTGAAGCGCGCTTGCTTCAGGTGCGGCGAGCTCTCTATGCCAGACGGCGGGAAGTGGTAGATGCTTGTGAGCTCGCGAATTGAGAGCGGTAGCCGCACTGCCGCCGGCAGACGGAAGGAAAACTCCTCGCAGACGCTCTGCGCGTCGCGCGGCTCGGCACGCTTGAAGTCAAACCGATTCCCTTGGGTATTCGCGAACTGATTGAACCCCGCCTCCAGCTCGCCGAGTATCTGGCCTGCCTTGCGCTCTTCACTTGAAGAGACCACGAGACGAATGGTAGCGCCGACAATGGGCGTCGCGATCTTCTTCTCTACTTGTTCAATGTAGGTCTTGTTCTGCTCTATCTGCCCCAGCTGTGATTCCTTCGCCTTCTGCTCGTCTTTCGGCTTACTTGAGAAGAGCGTCTTGCTGAAGTCCCGCAGAATCTCGCCCGCAGCTGATTCGGGGGTGCTGAAGGCCGATGCGCGTTTCTCCCCTTTGCGCAGCGCCTGAAGAATCTTGTGATAGTGCTTCACATGCCGCTCTCCGCGCGGTTCAACGATAATTTGGAGTGCGGCACCTTCGCCTGCGTGCTCAATCTTCGCAAAGGCGTTCGTGATGGCGTTTAAGGGATCGTAATCAAAGTCGGTGTAGTCGGTAAGCGGGAGCACGGGATTGTCGGCAAGCGTCGCTACCGAGGTGAGCGACACGCCGCTTTCAACGAAGATATTGTAGTCCGCCGGTTGCGGCAGGAGATGTGCGTCGGGAAATATCGCGAGGAGCTGTTTCTCAAAGAGATTGCGTTTGCTGTTTGGCATGGCCGCATAGAACTGGAGCTCGGGACTGTCAGCAGGCACCGCGAGCTCAAGCGCATAAAAGTTCGGCTCGCCCGCATTCGCATCTTCAACCGATTGAAGTCCTGCGTAGAACTGCTCCATACCTGAGATAAGCTCCTTGAGCGCTTTTTCGCGCCCACCCTGCTCACCGCTTTTGGGCCCGGGGAGCGAAATCTCATAGAGCGTCATATTAAGCGCCTTGAAGCGCGGTGCCGTCTCGTCGGTGCTTGGAGCCATCAATCCTGCCGCGACATACCGCACAAGATAGCGGTGGAAGTCATCGGTCACATGCGGGTCGCCGAGCTTCTCGGCGACCTCAAGCGCCGTCTTAATTCCCTTCTCCTCTATGGTTCGCTGCAAACTCTTGATCGCCTGTTCGCTCCCGCCGAGGTTGAGCTCCGCGAGTATTGCCTCCGCTTCGGTATTTTTCGTCTCTTCAT
>MFMD01000033.1:0-10642 GCA_001781715.1 Candidatus Kaiserbacteria bacterium RIFCSPLOWO2_01_FULL_55_19
AGATAGACAAGGATGTGTACCGCATTGCCGAATCCAAAATCGGCATCGAACCCGAACTGCTTGATAAGCCGTCGGCCTCCGAAGAATAACTACATAGGGCTGCCCTGTGTATGCTGAGAATGATCTGAGCAAGGGCTACCCTTGCTCAATTCTCGGCAGGTCGACTAATAGCTATTGACAAGTCGCGACTTAGAGCTAGGATGTCCATAGCAGAAGTTCCCGTTGCAGGAAATGCAACAACCAGAAGGCGCGGAGGATTGAATGAGTGCTACCGAACTGAAAGCCCCGAAAGGGAAGACGCGGGTCATTGGAGTTGACCTGTTCGATCACGAGCACTATCTCATCAAGGACTGCGACACCCAGAACGAAGCGTTCAATCTCGCTGACAAGAAGAACAAGGAGCGCACGGGGTCGATGGACGATGTGCTTTATGTCTACGACGACGAGGGTCGCTATCTTCACGGCGACGAAGTCAGTGGCCACGGCGTCAGCCCGTAACAGGCGATTAGGAAACGGGCTCGGCATCTTGGTGCCGAGCTTGCCTTTTATACAGGAGAATGCTATATTGTTTTGACTATGGAAGTGGCCGTAATCAAGACTGGCGGGAAGCAGTATGTCGTCTCTAAGGGCGACACTATTCAGATAGAGAAGCTCCCCGGGGATTTGAAGAAGGGTGACACGGTTGTCTTTGGCGAGGTGCTCCTCGTCGACAACGGCTCGGACACGACCATCGGGGCTCCTATCATTAAGGGAGCCGAGGTCAAGGGCACCGTTGTTCTCGCCGGATTGGATAAGAAAGTGGAGGTGGTGAAGTATAAGCCGAAGAGCCGCTACTATAAGCGCAAAGGGCATCGCCAGCCGATACTAAAGGTGCAAATAGATTCCATTTCTTAATCTCTGTAGGAGAGCAGACTTCGCTTACAAGGGCTTGTGCCCATATCTTTTTATTTATTTAGCTATACAACATTATGCAAGTAGGGCGTTGGAATCATCAATCAGGGAGTAATAGTTCTCATCCGAGTCCGCGAGGCGGGAAGCGTTTCCCTGGCTCCAGTCGTCCCGCGGGGAATCGCTTTTCTCGCTCCTTCGGGCCGCATCGGAATGTGTCAGCCAGTCGCTTCGGAAACCGATTCCCCGCGGGCCGTTCGCGCCGTGGCGGCTTCGGCACCTTCGGCGAGACCGAAGCCGAGATTGCGAAATTTATGAACAAGACGGTCGTCACGACCTCGGAGCCGGTCTTCGTCCCCGAACACAAGTTCTCTGACTTCAATATCAACCCGCACCTGAAAAAGAATATCGAGGCGCGCCATTATGTGTCCCCGACACCGATTCAGGACAAGGCCATTCCGCACGCGCTCCTCGGCCAAGATGTCGTCGGCCTCGCGGCCACCGGCACCGGTAAAACCGCGGCCTTTCTTATTCCGCTCATTGACAAGGTGATGAAGCAAAAGGGAGATCGCGTGCTTATTATGGCGCCGACACGCGAGCTCGCGGTACAAATAGAGAAGGAGCTCGCTGGCTTCGCCCGGGGCCTTGGCTTCCGCGGTATGGTCGCGGTCGGTGGGGCGAGTATCGGCCCGCAGATATCGGCGCTCCGGCACAACCCCGCCTTCGTTATCGGCACCCCAGGGCGCTTGAAGGACCTGATGGAGCGCCGCGCGCTGGATCTCTCCGGCTTCGGCACGGTCGTCTTGGATGAGGCTGACCGAATGCTCGATATGGGCTTCATCGACGATATGCGCACTATCCTCAACAAGATGCAAAAGGAGCGTCACACGCTCTTCTTCTCGGCAACAATGGGGAAGGAAATAGAGCGATTGATTGGCGACTTCCTCTCAAGTCCGGTCGTCATCTCGGTGAAAACGCGCGACACGCCCTCAAGCATTGACCAAGATGTTGTCCGTATCCCGCGCGGGAAGGACAAGTTCGAGGTGCTCGCCGAGATGCTGAAGAGTCGTGAGTTCAGCCGCGTTCTCGTCTTCGGCCGAACCAAGTTCGGGGTAGAGAAGCTCGCCAAGGCGCTTTCGCGCCTCCATATCCACGCCGAGAGCATTCACGGCAATAAGACTCAAGGTACGCGTCAAAGGGCTCTGGAGGCCTTTAAGGGCGGGAAGGTGAGCGTACTCGTGGCGACCGATGTTGCAGCGCGCGGCTTGGACATCCCCGCCGTCTCGCATGTCATCAATTATGACCTCCCCTCAACCTACGAGGATTACATTCACCGCATCGGTCGCACTGGCCGTGCCGACTTGAAGGGTATCGCGCTGACCTTTGTCCAAGACCGCTACTAGGTTTCTTTGCGATTACTAAGAGCCGCGCGGAGTGTCTCGGCGTCGGAGTATTCCAGCTCACTGCCGGTTGCGAGACCGCGGCCGAGCATCGAGGTCACCACCCGCTCGCGGTACGGTACGAGCAGTTCACGCACGCGGTCGGCGGTGTGCTCTCCTTCGCTGGTCGCTCCAAGTGCAAGCACGATTTCTTTGAGCCCGTTTTGTAAACGCTTTTCAACTGTTTTTATTAATTCTTTCTCGCGAATAGCACCCTTGCCCGAGAGCGTGAGTACGCCGCCGAGTACGAAATATCGGCCGCGGTAGGTCCCTGCACGCTCCACCGCGGTGAGGTCCTGGTCCTTCTCAACAAGCATCAGGAGAGAATCGTCGCGTTTCGTGTCAGAGCAGTGGCTGCACACGCTCGCGGTAGTGCCATTATAAAAGCGCAGACAGTCGGGGCATTGCCGGACCTCTTTGCCAAGCGAGGCGATGAGCTCGGCGAGCTTGATGCGTTCGGCGGCAGGCGCGGCAAGAAGGTAGAAGACGAATCGCTTCCCCTGGCGCGGACCAATGCCGGGGAGCTTAGCGAGCGCCTGCGCGAGTTCGTCAATCTTGTCCATTTAGAATTCTTGGGCGAGTTCACCGTAGCCCGTGGTGTCAACCGGCTGGAAGGTTGTGCGCTTATCGTCGAAGTAGAGTTCTATCTTGCCCGTGGGACCGTTGCGGTGCTTTTCTATCAAGATTTCAGCGATCCCAGGACGCTCGCTCTCTTTATTAACCTTGTCGTCGCGATGGATGAACATCACCACATCGGCGTCTTGTTCAATGGAACCCGAGTCGCGCAGGTCGGAGAGACGAGGCTTCCCGCCGCGCTGTTCCACCGCGCGTGAGAGTTGTGAGAGAGCGATGACGGGGACTTCTAGCTCGCGGGCAAGATTCTTCAATGAGCGTGAGATTTCGGTAATCTGTTGCACCATAGAATCGGAGGCCTTGGTGGTGGTCGGCGACATCAGTTGGAGATAGTCCACAATGATGAGTCCGATGCCACGCTCGCGCTTCAGCCGGCGGGCGACCGCCCGCATCGCGAGAATATTATTGCCCGGCTTATCGTCAATATAGATGGGCGCCTTGGAGAGGACTTCAAGCGCGTCGCGGATACGATTAAAATCCTCTTCTTCCTTCACTTGGCCGGTGCGCAGTTTCCATGAATTCACAAATGATTCTGCCGAGAGCATACGGTCTATGATTTGCTCCGAGCTCATTTCAAGCGAGAAGATGCCGACGGGCACATTGTGGCGCACGGCGGCATTGCGCGCGATGTCAAGCGCGAGCGAGGTCTTACCGATCGAGGGACGGGCGGCGATAATCACGAGGTCGGAAGTGTGGAAACCCGAGAGCAGGTTGTCCAGAGCAGGGAAGCCGGAGGGGACGCCGCGGATGCCGCTCTCTCGGTGGGATAGCGCCTCAATGCGCTCCCACGCGGCGTGGAGTTTGTCGCCGATGGCGGTGAATTTGTGCGCCGCGGAAGCGTTACCGATCGCGTAGATGCTTTTTTCCGCTTCGTCCAGCACTTCCATCGTTTCGCGCGCCTCGTCGTAGGCTGCTTCGTTGATGCCGTAGGCGGCATCAATGAGCGAGCGCATCAGGGATTTACGCGAGACGAGTTCTGCGTAGTGAGAGAAGTTCCCGGGCGCCGGTGCCGAGCCCGCGAGTTCCGCGAGATAACTGCGGCTGCCGGCGCGCTCAAGGAGCCCTTGGTCTTGGAGGCGCGCAGAGAGCGAGAGCTGGTCAATGGGCTCGCCGCGGTCGGCAAGCTCGCGCATCGCGCCGAATATAATTCGATGCTTTTCTGCGTAAAAGGAATCAGGATGAATGAGGTCCGACACATCATGGATGGCGTCGGGCTTCAGCAAGAGGGCACCAAGCAGGGCGCGCTCGGATTCTAGGGACTGGGGCGGAACACGATCAAGGGTTGCCATTGCCCCGATTGTATCAAAGAGTTCTCCGGGTTAATACAGGGCCGTTTGGCCCGTCGTCCACACGATATCCACCCTTCTCAATTTCGCCGCGAATACGGTCTGCTGCCGCAAAATCCTTGGAGGTACGAGCTATTTCCCGTGACGCAAGCAATTCCCGTATGTCTTCCGGTACATCGGCCTCGGCAAGCGCTCCGGTGTCCGGTGGCGCCGTCAGCGAGAGACCGAGGTGCTCCTCCGCGCTTTCAAGGAGACCCCATTTCTCCTCGGGGGTGTAGTCCTCGCTTCGCAGGGCCTCCCAGAGGATGCCAAGCGCCTGCGGTGTCGCGAGGTCGTCACGAACTGCGGCGAGGAATCGCGTGCGCGCCTCCGAGGGTGCGCCTTTTTGTTTTGATTCGCGGGCGATTTCGCGGGAAAGCCGCCAGAGCCGATTCAGCGCTTCAAGAGCGCCGGCAAGCGCATCCCACGAGAAGGAGAGGGAAGTGCGGTAGTGTGCCTGGAGGAAGAAATAGCGGAGCGAGAGTGGATTAAATTCTTTTGCCGTAATGTCAGAGAGGTAGACGACATTGCCCGTCGATTTTGATATTTTCCCGCCGCCCATCGTGAGGTGGGCGTTGTGCATCCAATAATGGACAAAGGTCCGGCCACTCGCGGCTTCTGACTGGGCGATTTCGTTGTTGTGGTGAATAGAGACATGCTCTTCTCCTCCCGTATGAATATCTATCTCTTGTCCGAGGAGCGAACGAACCATTGCCGAACATTCAATATGCCAGCCGGGGTTGCCGCGTCCCCACGGACTATCCCACTGCTGGAGGTCGTTCGCCTTTGCGATTCGCCAGAGGACGAAGTCGGCAGGATGATGTTTCCCCCTGACTACCTCAACGCGCGCGCCGGCCTCAAGATGCGCATCTGAAACTCCGCCGAGCCGGCCGTAGCGAGGGAACTTCTGCGTATCAAAATACAGGCCGCTTGGCAGATAGTAGGCAAACCCTTTTTCCTCCAGCGTTTTTGCCAGCGCGATTTGCTCCTTGATATATTCGGTCGCGCGGGGGAAGCGGATATCGTCCGTATCAACATTAAGGTCATCCAGATCGTCTATGAAGATTTTCGTATAGCGCGCCGCGACCTCCTCGGGGGTCAGCTTCTCGCGCTTCGCGCCCAGAGACATCTTATCTTCGCCGCTATCGCCATCGCCGACCATATGGCCGACATCGGTGATGTTTGTAACACGCTTCACACGGTAGCGCGCCGCTTTGAGCGTACGGGCTATAGTGTCCGAGAAAATAGCGGCGCGCAAATTGCCGATATGCTGTTGTCCGTAGACGGTCGGCCCGCAGGTGTACATCAACACGATGCCGGGGCGTTGCGGCACGAAGAGCTCCTTGGCGCCCGAGAGCGTATTGGTGAAGAAGACCGAAGGCGGGCGGACTGTCTCGTTCTTACTCGTCCCGAAAAGTCGTCTCCAGAGATTCATACTCGTCAAAGCCAGCGCTTCTTAGAGACAAAGAGCGTCAGCACCACCGCAACGATGAACATAATGCCGAGGATTATCCAGAATCCGTTCGGGTCATCGACAAACGGCATATAGGTAACCTTCATCGCAAATACTTTGGCAATAAGCGCGAGTGGCAAGAAGATGAAGCTGACAACCGTCAGAATCTTGATGATTTCATTCTGCTTCGCCGATAGAAGAGCATTGTTCGTCTCGCGCAGTTCTGCCGCAATCGCGCGGTGCGTTGTGACGAGGTGTGCGACATGCGCGCGTTCGGTAAGGATGCGAAGCGTTCGCTCGGCGAATGAAGGGCCGAAGAAGGATGCATGGTCAAGAGTATCAAGAAAGTGTTTCAGGGCTTCCTGCTGATTCGCAAGGACGCTTTCCATATGGAGGAATGCCCGGCTGATGTTTGAAATAGAACGCACGGTCGCCTGTTCCTTTCCTTCAAACATATCTTTCTCAATGCGCTCAAGGCGGCCTGCAATATTGTTGGTATGGTTGCGTACGGCAGTGTAGAGATGCGCGAACAAAACCTCAAGCAGAACATCTGTGGTGACCGAATCGCGCCCGCCAACGAGCCCCTGCGTCTCAAGGAGTTTCTTCAGGTGGTAGAGGGGCGCAATCACTTCGTAGCGGGATGTCACGATATAGTGCTTGCCGACAACGAAATCCAGCTCTTGGCTCACGCTATCGCCGTCTTTGGTACTGGGGGCCGGGAAATGGAGAACGAGGAGCGTTGCATCCGAGTCCGCAATAACGAGTGGCATTGGTGTCGGCGCAAGAAGCTCTCTTTCTACGCGCTTGCTGATGGAGAATTCACGGGTAATCTGGTGGATTTCGTCCTCGGTCGGTTGCTCAAGGTCAACCCAGACGCCGCCCTGGTATTGGTGCCGAAATATCATCACTCTAGAATAGCACGGGTTATTTCACTCGTGGTACACTTTTGGAACATGGAATTTAATTACCGTAAGCGAAGCATTGTTGCGCGCGGCGTCTCCTATGCGCTTGTCGCGGCAGTTGCGTTTGGTCTGGGCATCACGATAGGCGAGAGCGGATCTTCTTCCGCCATCGTCTCTCACATTCCGCTTATCGGGGATGGTCTTGATGCGACGCCTGACCAAAGAGCCGACCTCACCGATTTCTGGAAGGCGTGGAACGCGCTTGATGCGAACTATGTGATTACCCACGCATCCTCCACGCTTCCGTCAACAAAAGAACGGCTCTTCGGCGCTATTCAGGGTCTCGCATCCTCCTATGGAGACCCGTATACCGTATTCTTCCCGCCGGAAGAGGCCAAGATATTTGCCGAGAGCATTTCGGGGAGTTTTGCCGGCGTGGGTATGGAAATTGATGTCAAAGACAAAGTTCTGACGGTTATCGCACCCTTGAAGGGGACACCGGCGGAGGCGGCGGGTATCAAGGCAGGCGACCTTATTGCCGCCATTGACGGGAAATCAACGGACGGTATTTCTACCGAAAAAGCGGTGAGTCAAATTCGCGGGGAGATTGGCACCAGCGTCAACTTCACGATTATTCGCGACGGGAAGGTGCTTGAGATAGAGGTTATCCGCGACACGATTCAGATACCGGAGACCAAAGACAGTGTTGATGCACAGACCGGCGTGTACAGTATCGCGCTCTACGAATTCAGTGCGAACTCCGCGAATCTCTTTAGTCAGGCCTTTGCTCGGTTCAAAGTATCGGGCTCCCGGAAGCTCCTTATTGATTTGCGCTCAAATCCGGGCGGCTACCTGGATTCGGCGGTTGATATCGCGAGCCATTTTCTTCCCAAGGGGACAACTATTGTGACCGAAGATTTTGGCGATACAGAATCCAATAATGTGCACACGAGTCTCGGGTACAACGATGTGCCCGCAGGAACCAAGGTCGCCGTGCTTATTGACGGCGGCTCTGCTTCCGCCTCGGAGATTTTCGCTGGCGCTCTGCAGGACGCAGGTGTAGCAACTATTATCGGCACGCAGTCGTTCGGCAAGGGTTCGGTGCAGACGCTGATTGACCTTGATAAGGGTTCGCTGAAGGTCACGGTTGCGCGGTGGGTCACGCCCGCCGGCCATTGGATTATGGATAGCGGCGTTACACCCGATATCATCGTCGCATACGAGAAAGCGGATACTTCGGAGGGGAACGACTCTCAAGTGGCGCGCGCCATCAAGTTTTTGACTACCGGTAAGTAGTGCGCTAAGGTAGCTCAATATGAAGGTTATTTTGACCAAGGATGTAAAGAATGTCGGCCGCGCGCACGATACCGTGCTGACCGCCGACGGATATGCGCTGAATTTCCTTATCCCCAAGAAACTCGCGATTCCTGCGACGATAGTCGCTCTACAGGAGGCACAGATGCGCCGCAGACAGGCCGTTGACCGGTCTCTCCTTGATGTTGCGCTCGTCGCGCAGAATATCGCAACGCTTGCCGAAACGCGCATCGTAATCAAGGTAAAGGCGAATGAAAGGGGCCATCTCTATGATGGGGTGGACGAGTTTGATATCTTGAAAGCGGTCAAGGAGCAGGCGCGCATTGACCTTCCTATAGGTGCCATTCGGCTTGAGAAGCCATGTAAGAAGCTTGGAGTGTTCGCGGTGCCTGTCTCTGTAGGCGAAGTGTTCGGGAAGTTCTCAATCACGATTGAGGCGGAATCGTAAACCCTTATGGCTAAGAAGCCATCGCTTGAGATTCTAACTTCGTATCTAAAGACGATTGAAAATAGCGTTGGTTCAAATCTATTCAGGAATCTCTATTTCCGTATCAAGGGGAAGACAGTTGATGTACTCGAGGACGGTGATCTTTCTTGCGCAAACTATGTAACAGCTATTTTACATCTTTTTGATTTAATTAAAGAAAGGCACACAACGGTTGTCGCTACGATTGATGACATAGTAAAGTCAGGATGGTACGAAATTAAGAAACCCAAGAGGGGGGCGCTGATTCTCTGGGGCTTTAAGAAAAAGGATGACGGTACTCAAGGTAGGCATCGCCATGTTGGCTTCTTCATAGACAGCAAGAATGCTATCAGCAATGATTCAGCAGCACGGAGTGTTGCTCGACACCACCCGACGTTCGGAACATTTCCAAACGGAGAAGCGAGGCGTGATATTCTCGCGTACTACTGGCACGACAAACTGAACCAGCGCTAGAGAACCTCTACGACTTTCTTAGCCATCACGCGGCCGGTGAAGCTGGTCTTGCGGCGCGTGCGGAAGGCGACAGTGCCGGTGGCGATAGAGAAGAGCGTGTGGTCGCGGCCGACGCGGACATTCTTGCCCGCCTCAATTTTGGTGCCACGCTGGCGGACGATCACCATTCCCGGGCGCGCCGCATCGCCGTCAGCGAGCTTAACGCCGAGATATTTCGGGTTGGAATCATTGAGGTTCTTCGCTGAGCCGCCTGCCTTGGTTGATGCCATAATGCTATAGTTTTACCTGATGAATATAGCAGATGTGCGGGGGAAATGCAAAGCCCTGCTCGCTAAAATCCCCCGAGACGCGCTCACGCTCGGCGTCCTCCTCGTCGCTTCTTCAGTCAGCTTCGGGCTAGGGCTTCTCGCTGGGGAGGATGCGGGGCAGGGAAGTGAAGTACGGCTCCAGGAGCACCTGCCAACTTCCCTAGCGGGCACAGATTCAAAGGGCGTGTCGCAGGAAGGACAGGTTGTAGCGTCAAAAAACGGCGCGAAGTATTATTTACCGGACTGTGCAGGAGCAGATCGCATAGCTCCCGCAAATAAGGTGTGGTTTGCGTCAGCGGCCGCCGCAACGGCGGCCGGTTATACTCCGGCGGTGAATTGTAAGGGGATATAATCTGTTAGAATTACCACTATGAACGATGATCTTGCGCGCGATGCGCGGCCCGTGCTCCACGAAGACACCGAGAAGCTCACGAAGATTATTCACGAAGGCGGACGGACCCAACCCGAGGACCGTCCGCTCCTTGTCTGCAAGCCCCGCAAGGTAGAATCGTGGCGCATCTTCAAGATAATGTCGGAGTTCATTGAAGGATTTGATGTCATCCGCCGCTACGGCCTCGCGGCAACTTTCTTCGGTAGCTCGCGCCCGATGCTTCATGATGATTCCTATGTGGGCGCCGAGGAGCTCGCGCGCCGGCTCTCGCAAAAAGGGTTTGCGATTGTGACCGGAGGTAGTTCTGGCATCATGCAGGCGGCAAACAAGGGCGCCTTTGAGGTTGGTGGCGCATCAGTCGGTCTCAACGTCAGTTTGTCGGAAGCGCAGGACTACAACCCGTATCTTACCGAGAAATTCGTCTTTGACCACTTCTTCGTTCGCAAAGTGATGCTGACCTATGCCTCCGAGGTCTATGTCTATTTCCCAGGCGGATTCGGCACGCTGGATGAATTCTTTGAGATCGTCACCCTTATACAAACCAAGAAGCTGCGAGCCGTGCCTCTGGTCCTTATCGGGCGGGAATACTGGGAGCCACTCCTTAGTTTCATTGAAAAGACGTTGTACGAGAAATACGCGGCTATTGATAAGGCAGATATGAAGCTGTATACGCTCGTGGACTCAATTGACGAGGCATACGAGTACATCACCAAGAATGTTTCTTGCTAGCCCCACTAAGACTTTCCAGGGTGGTCTCTCTCGGTGGGGGACCCTTTAGCTATAGTTCGCACAATATATCTTTTACGCACTACCGCAGGGCGGAGTGCGTAAAAGATAGTCGCGATTGTGCGAGCCCTCAAAGCAGGGGGCTCACACAATCGCTCCACATTGCTCTCTTAATCAGTGTCACACCTATTCTCTTATCAGTGAATGTGCACACCGTAGTAGAAGGGAGAAGGAATCACTCAGTAGCTGTGGGGTAGGCTAAAACGGGGCCCCCTTCCCTATTGGGAACTCGTCCACCCGAGATTTGAGTTAGGGAACAAACG
>MFMD01000033.1:10655-11366 GCA_001781715.1 Candidatus Kaiserbacteria bacterium RIFCSPLOWO2_01_FULL_55_19
GATGTTCGCGGCGTACGGGCGGATCCATTCAGTAATTGAGAGCCAAAGCTGAGAGACAAACTGCACTACCGGCGCGAGAAGGTTCGTGAGATAGAGAAGGTTGGCTTGGCCGATAGGAGAATTGACAATGGATTGGATTGAGATGCCGAAAAAGGATAGTGCGAGGAAGAGGACGCCAATCCAGAAAAGGAGACGGAGGAGCGAGATGAGAGCCATACGCGCATTATACAACGAGGGTGGGCGGGTGCTAGTATCTCGGAATGTCCAGGTTAGAGGATGCACTCAAGCATTTCAAGCGGGTTGACCCGCATTTCTACCGAGCGACCAGAGCCCATCACCCTTCCCTACCGAAGACACTTCCCGAGAAGCGCGGTCAGCGCGCGCTCTTTCAATCGCTTGTGCGCATTGTGGTGTCGCAGCAGCTCGGTATTGCCGCGGCGCGGAGCATCTTCACCCGCGTGCAGGAGGTCTGCAAAGGGCGAATAACGCCGGAAGTGATTCTGAAGACCCGCCCCGCGCGATTTCGCACCGCCGGCCTCTCGGGCGCGAAGGTGAAGACGATTAAGGCGATTGCAGCTGCGGTTAAGAATAAGAAGCTCAAACTCCTTGCGCTGAAATCAATTCCCGAGGAGGATGCCGCAGAACAGTTAATGCAGATATGGGGGCTTGGCCCCTGGTCGGTGGAGATGTTTATGATGAATACGCTTGGCC
>MFMD01000034.1:0-3539 GCA_001781715.1 Candidatus Kaiserbacteria bacterium RIFCSPLOWO2_01_FULL_55_19
TAATTAGATTGATGGGCCGTTAATAATCTACGCCGAACAACCACCTCCTCCTTGCCCCCGCGGCGGCAGGGTTACTTGAGAGGAGATATTTTGGTAGCCAGACGAACTTGAATACGGCGCACTTAACATTTCTTTCGGCGATACATCTTTCCATGCCACTCCTTTTTGCTGCATGTAGACAGCAATCGTAAGATATGTCTCGGGGAACCAGTACGAGTTCACGGCGAGTGCGGTTTTGTACATATTCTGCTCGCTGATGCCCTGCGATGCCATAAGCTCAAGAAGTCCAAGCATCGCCATGCCGTGATTACAGTCCGGGAAGTGCGTGGAATTGCCGCAACACGGTCGGAAGATGTTCCGCGATACGCTATCTACGAGCGCCTGCTGTGCTGGTGTGAGCGGCACAAGCATGTGCGTATTGTAGTGGCTCATTGCACTGCCCTTCGCAAGCGTCCATCCTCCGGTGGAGGCGAAACGATCAGCTCCACCGTATGCCGGATTCATCATTTCCGATGTGTCTTCAAGGATAGGATTCGAGTTGGCGAGCCCGAGCGCCCAGAGCAGATTAAGAAGATACCCGGAGTTCCAATTCGTAATGACTATTTTCCCATCCGCATTTTCCTCAATCAGCTTCTGATACTCAGCTGGGAATCCTTCGCGGTCCTTATACAGAGCCACTATCTTGTCGGGGTCAATCGCACCGACTTCGACCAATTTTGCACCCAAATCGCCCCACGTGATAGGCAGGGTAACTCCATTCGTCGGGAGAACTGATTCCTGTAGTTGTTCCTGCACCTTCTCCCCTGCTGCCGCGTTTGAAGCACGGTTTGATGGGCTGACGGAGATAGCCATTGCCATGAGAGCCCCAGCCGCCAGGATGCTTAAGGGCGCCGAATACTCTCGGACGAATTCTTCTATCGTTCTTTCTTGTCTGGTTTCCATAGTTTGATTTTAATTAGCAACAATTCTCCATTTTCTTCTCAATGTCACCGGTCGCTTTTGTATGCGAGTCTGCGGTACTGCTTGAGGATGCAAGCGCAAACGATATCAGGAAGAGGAAGGTCACTCCGGAGAGAAACGCGACCCATAGTTGTCCGAGAATGGCGTACGCGACGACGAATCCGACTGGAATAAAGAATACTTTCCATAGCAGAAGCACGTTGGCCGACGAGTCACGGAATTTCTTCTCAAGCTGATAGGTAATACCGACGACTGACCCACCCATAAGTAGCGCGGGAACGACGAGGTCAATTGAGTAGCCCATGAAGTGGGCGCTGACGAGCCCCACCCACGTGAGGAACACGCCTGCGCAAATCGGACATACGGTGAACGACAGAATCCGGTTGGCGAGCGATACGAAGACCGAGATGACAAGGATTGAGATTACGGTGGTGATAATAAGCATATCTGTTAGACGATAAGAATAAGCGTCCCGAGAACAATCATCGCGATGCCCGCGATGAGCCGCACGCGCGCGAGATTGTCGCGCTTCCATCCCTGCATTTTATCCACGACGGCCTTATCCGCGGAGAACCACAAAACAAGCGCGAGCGGGATGATGAGGATCACATTGTAGAGCACGAGATACCAGAATCCCGCAGTAAACGTCACTTGGTCGCGCAGAAGACCAATCACCATGAGGTATGGCCCGCCCATACACGGGAATTGGCAGACGCCGACTAAGGCGCCGAGCCCGAACGCCGCGACGAGGGAGGTCTGCTCAAGCAAGCGCGCCATAGGTCGGTGCGCGACCGAGGGTAATGCGAGCTTAATCGGCAGGTTCGGGAAGAACCGGTTCAGAAGGTTCACGATGCCGAAGATGATAAGAAGCGTCGCCCCCAACTTCCCCATGAAGTGCGGCGTGTTGAAGATATGGAGCACTTTGAGGATGCCTAGCCCGATAAGCAGGTAGGACGCGAAGATACCAGCGATGTACGCGCCCCCGATCTTCACTATTTTCTCCCGCGTCATCTGCAGACCGAAGAGGAATGCGATAGTGATGAGCAGAATTGAGAATGAACAGGGGTGTACGCTGTCGAGCAGCGACGAGACGAGGACAAGCGGTAGGAGCCACACGCCGCCATTGCTCATAGTCCATATAAGCGTTGAGGTCGCGGGGCTCCATTTCAGGGCAAGTATGCCGAGAATGAATACCGCGACGACACTTCCGATAATGAGGATTCGCTTCATGACTACGGGGTGACGAGTGCCTGAATTTCAAGCTGCAGTGTGCCGCCGAAAGTATCGGTGAGTGTGATAAATCTATCAACCCTCCCGACACCGGCCGGTCCATGTGCATTCGGATCATAGACCACGCGGATAACGCGGCTTTCACCCGCTTTGATATTCTCATTGGCCGGCGGGACATACCCCATGCCCGGCATTTTGAATGGTCCTTTAATACTCCCATCCGACTCGACGATGAACGCCGATGTGCACATGCAGGATGTGAGAATCGTACTCACAGTGATGTCAGTACCGGTTGAATTTGTGACCTTGAATTCCCTGCTGACGTTACCGTCTTTCATTGAGATCGTGCCGAAGTCATAGAATATCTCGGGAGCGGTGAGAACGCTTTTTGAAGTGCTCGCCGCTCCAGGGGCTCCCTGAACCGACGCCGCTGTTCCGCCCTTCCCAGCAGAGCTCCAGACGAAGAGGCCTGCGAAGATGAGTACAACGATAGCTATCGCGCTGATTGTGTTTGATTTCATACTGGTGAGAATTGACGGGTAAGAGCGCACACGCATCTCAAGAAGCGGAGGCCTCTTAAGTGCTCTTAGCGGAAGGAAGGGCTGTTCTCAAGAAGAGAGAGCCAGTGTACTCGTTTCTTATTATATGAAGGGGGATGCGGCGACTCATAGAGGAATCCCGCAGATGCGATTGGTGTGAGTATGGGCGGATCCCAGAAAAGTATCAGTGCGATACTGAAAGCAAACAACGCGATGAGAAGCACGGTCAGATTGAACCCGATTGGCACACTGATAAACGATTGATATGCAGAGAGGTGGTGGATGGCGCCGAATAGAGCGTTCTGTGGGCAGAGCGATACTCCTGTGACAGAAAACGGGCAATCGCCCTGCATACGTCCGTCTGGTCCGTACGACATGGCAGCAAAACCAAAGAACGCTACGGACAGAAATGACGCTAGTACGAGCGGGGTAGCGATTTTTTTGAGCATAAATGGAATATCCATATATTATAGCTCTTTTGCCTTTAAGCGAAGCGAGTTGCCGACGACCGAGACACTTGAAAGGGCCATTGCAAACCCCGCGAAGACCGGCGAGAGAAGCCATCCGAAGAGCGGGTAGAAGATGCCGCTTGCAAGTGGAATGCCGATAATATTGTACGCGAACGCCCAAAAGAGGTTTTGTTTTATGCCACGCATCGTGAGCTTCGAGAGCCGAATTGCCTTGACTAATTTGCTTATGTCGCCGTGCAGCAGGGTGATGCCTGCAGATTCTATGGCGACATCGGTCCCTGTCGCCATCGCGATGCCAACATCCGCCTGTGCAAGCGCCGGAGCGTCGTTGATTCCGTCA
>MFMD01000034.1:3545-4482 GCA_001781715.1 Candidatus Kaiserbacteria bacterium RIFCSPLOWO2_01_FULL_55_19
ATAGCGACGACCTGCCCTTGCGCTTGGAGTTCGCGTATCTTCTTCAGTTTGTCTTCAGGCATCACTTCAGCGACGATATCATCAATCCCCGCTTGTTGTGCAATGAACTGCGCCGTTTGTGCATGGTCGCCCGTCAGCATAACGACCCGAATACCGAGCTTGTGCAGATTCGCCACCGCTTCCTTCGCTTCCGGTTTGATAGCATCAGCCACCATCGCGATCGCAAGCGTTGTGCCATTTGCGATGAGGATAACCGGGGTCTTCCCCTCGGACGCATCCTTCTCCAGAGATTCAAACGATGCACCGAGTTCTGTTGCGAGCCGTGCACTGCCGGCGTGATATCGCACACCGCCTATAGTGCCGACAATCCCCTTGCCCTTCAGCGCTTCAAACCCCCCTACCGGCAGGAGCTCAATATTCTTCTTCTTCGCATATGAGACGATGGCGTGCGAGATTGGATGGTCTGATTTGTCGTCGAGCGATGCGAGGATCGCAAGAATGTCGGTATCGCTCTTCTCAGAGAAGTTCTTGAATGAAACGAGTTCCGGCTTCCCTTTTGTAATAGTGCCGGTCTTGTCCACAACAACGGTCGTCACCTTATGCAGTTTCTCCAGCTGGCTGGCGTCTTTGATGAGAATGCCTTCCTTCGCTCCCTTGCCCACGCCGACGATGATGGCGGTTGGCGTCGCAAGTCCGAGGGCGCACGGGCACGCGATAACGAGCACACCGACAAACGAGACGAGTCCGAAGGAAAGCGCCTGTGCGAACCCGAAGTATGGCGCGCCGATGAGAATCCAGACCCCGAGCGACAAAAATGCGATGACAAGCACGATGGGTACGAAGACGCTTGAAATCTTATCCGCAAGCGCTTGTATGGGCGCCTTGCTCCCCTGCGCGTCTTCAACCATCTTGATGATGTGTGCGAGCATGGTCTCGG
>MFMD01000034.1:4516-6901 GCA_001781715.1 Candidatus Kaiserbacteria bacterium RIFCSPLOWO2_01_FULL_55_19
GCCAGTGGTGTTAAGTGTTCCCGCCACAACCTTGTCACCAACATTCTTCTCCACAGGAACCGGCTCGCCCGAGACCATCGCTTCGTCTACATACGACGAGCCCTCGGTGAGAACGCCATCCACGGGAATCTTTCCCGCGGGCTTCACAATAATCAAATCGCCGTGCACCACCTGGTCAACTGGTATTTCTACTTCCCTACCATCGCGGAGAACGAGCGCCGTCTTAGCTTGCAAATTGAGCAGTTTCTCAATCGCATCGCCGGTCTTTATCTTCGCGCGAGCTTCGAGATACTTCCCCAGCGTGATGAATGCGATGACAACAATCGCAACGTCAAAATAGGTTACCCCCACATTCACATAGAGCCGTAACGGTTCGGCAAATACCGTAACAATGATGCTATACAGGAATGCGGCGGAAGTGCCGATGCCAATCAAGGTATCCATATTCGCGGCGCCATAGCGCAGGAATCGGTAGAACCCGAGCAAATACGGCTTCCCGACGACAAAAAGGGCGTAAGCCGCCATAAGAGCGAGGAGCAGGTTGAAAGAGGCATTCCACGCTTGTGGAACAGTCGAGACACGCCCAAATTCTGCGAGAATATTCCACGCCATGATGACGATAGCGATACCAGCCATCGGCATGATAGTCACGATCTTGGTCTTCATTTCTGCGAGTTCGGCGAGCTTCTCGCTCTTAGATTGATTAAGTCCGAGGTGTGCCGCGTGCTCACTCGCAGACATTCCCATGTCTGCTGCCGATTGCTCTTTTGGAACAACGAGTGTGTACCCGAGCGGCTCTATCTTCTTAGAAAGATGCTCTGGGTTTGTCTTAGCTTCGTCAAAATCAATCTTCGCCGCTTCAGTGCCATAATTGACTTCGACACGGTGCACGCCCTCTACTTTCTTCAGTGTCTTCTCAATGATGCTCGCGCAGGATGCGCAGTGCATGCCTCGTACCCGATAGGTGTGCGCCGCCATATTATTTGCGCTTGAGCTTATATACCTTGAGCACCTCACCAACCGCCTTCGCTGTTTGACCGGATGTCATTTGGCGGTGGACACAACTGTTCAAGTGAGTCTCGAGGAGAAGGTCCTCCACATTTGAGAGCCCTTGCTTTACCGCGGAGGTCTGCGCAATGACATCTATGCAGTAAGTATCTTTGTCTATCATCGCGGCGAGTCCGCGCACCTGTCCCTCAATAATCTTGAGTCGCCGCATTAGCTTCTTCTTGCTTGCGCCACGCATATGTTCCATACCCCCAGCATATACCCCTAGGGGGTATATGCGCAAGGGCTAGCACGCGAGGTTCTGGTCGATAGCAGTTGAATTCGCTACATACTGTATGAGCCAGATGGGGTTGCCTGCGATGAAACTCTTCGCCGTTACACAGGTGTTGATGGCGCCAACGAGCGTCTTGATGCCTACCGGAAGCCAGAGCGGGATGGGCACTGGTATCCCCTCTAGGGTCTGGGTGGGAATGAAGCCCTTGCCTGCGATGTTGTTCCACATATACGGCATTGAGTAGATACCAACGCGGATGCCCTGCGTGTTCAGGGAGTCAATCGCGCCCTGTATCGTCGCACCATTCACGGCGAGCGTGTCGGACCAGCTATTGGCCTCTTCAATATCCAGCCACCAGAGCCGCGACTCCACGCCGGCGCTCTTCGCATAAGTATACGCATCATTGGCGGCATTGTAGCCGTAGTTGTACCCCTCGCAGGTGGTGGGCTCGGTGCTTGTTGCCGCAGTGTCCCTTGGCGGACAGGGCTTCGGGCTATTGATATTCCCTGCTACCGTACTGCCGTACGGGGCATTCAGATTCATATACACAGTCGGGGCGGTATGCGAACCAAACTTCGCCCACGAATATTGATGGGCGAGTTTGTCATTATGCCGGAATGCCTTCCCGCGCGTCACACTGACAATGGCGAAATGGAACCACGTCGGATATGAGAGTGTAGGAAACGAGACATCGTACCCGAGCGTGCTTGAAGGATACGGACTCCCCACCGCTGCCGAAGCGGACGACGGCAGAAGAACCGCGAACAGTATGAGTGCGATAAAGAATCTCTTGACCATTCAATCCAGTTTAGCATTCCGTGTGCAGGAACGAGTGCCTGACGACACCGTTAGTTACATAGGGCAGCCCTATGTAGATGAACTAGCTCCTGTCTATAAACAAACCACCCCTGCCCGAGGACAGAGGTGGTGAGGTTAAACCTATATTATACACTTCTCTGTTTTTGGAGCAAGCTCATTCACTTACAAACACATTTTAGTAACCGGGTTTACACGCATACCACCAGATGCCTCATACCAATAAGAACCGTCTTGCATAATTCTGGCGTGCTGAAGGCCGTCGCCTACTTGAATCGTCGCTGTCT
>MFMD01000034.1:6910-28558 GCA_001781715.1 Candidatus Kaiserbacteria bacterium RIFCSPLOWO2_01_FULL_55_19
TCTTTGTCGAGCATTTCATTGCCATATTGGTCATAAATTGTTACTTGGTAACGAATGTCCCCGCAATTTGCACCTAGGATTTCTGCAGATTGTGGGTTCACTTCAATTCGTTCAGCCCGACTCGGTTCGGGAATAGAAGTCGCGGCTGATGTTTGAGTAACAGTTGTTTGAACCGTTGATGTGTCGACTGTAAACGAGGTCAGAAGGTCAACAAAGGCGGTTGCGGGAACATTAGGGGCGGCTTGAACAACCGTGATGAGACTAGTGGCTTGAACTACCGTTATGTTTGAGAAAGCGGGTATGAGAGAAACAAAAGCACTTGCAGGGGTGCCTGGGGATGACTGCACGACTGCAATGAGGCTGGCTGATTGCTGTGGAGTGAGAGTCGCCGCAGATGATACCGAGGGTAACGCAAGAAGAATTAGAGTGAGCACTGGAATTATCTTTCTCATTGCAATCAATTATACCACAAAAACCGCAATCAGCTCAATGACAGCGAGATTTCGTGCGCCTTCGTATGTCGTCTTCGGTAGAAGAACTTGCGGATCTCTTCCACGACAATAATGGACGCCGCTATCGGTATAATTATCATCCATTCATTGAGCCCGAGCGGGGCCGTGTGCAAGAAACGCTGGAAGAACGGGGTGTATACCGCAACCATCTGGAGAACCACGACCAATGCGGTCGCGGCAAACAGATATTTGTTTGAGAAGAAATTCATCTGGAACAGTGATTTGTCCTCGGAACGGCAGTTCCATGCGTTGAACCACTGGAAGACCGCGAGCACCGTGAGAGATATCGTCCACGCCTTCACCATATCAAGCTGGGCATATTGCTGGAACAAGAAGAGTGTTCCGACCATCATCGGAAGCGCCATGGGGACCATGCGCCGTACCATCGGGCCGTCAACGAGGTATTTCTTCGGGTGTTCAAATTTCCCCGAAAGCAATCCACTCTCTTTCGGCTCCATCGCAAGCGCTACGGTGAGGAACCCGTCGGTCACGAGGTTGAGCCAGATTATCTGCGCGGCAAGGAGCGGGAGCGGGTAGCCGAGCAGGAGAGCCCCCGTGATAGTCAGCACTTCTCCAAGGCTTGTGGAGAAGAGGTACAAGATGACTTTCTTGATGGTTTTATAAATATTCCTCCCTTCTTCAACCGCAGATACGAT
Source organism: Candidatus Kaiserbacteria bacterium RIFCSPLOWO2_01_FULL_55_19 (assembly GCA_001781715.1). GTDB lineage: Bacteria > Patescibacteriota > Minisyncoccia > Phycocordibacterales > Phycocordibacteraceae > C7867-001. The sequence continues at coordinate 8,079 of MFMD01000034.1, forward strand.
ACTGCCGAAATTATCGTCCAGAAGGACGATATCCGCCGCCTCTTTCGCGACCTCCGTGCCGATCTTCCCCATAGCGACACCGAGGTCTGCGGCAACCAGCGAGGGAGCGTCGTTCACGCCATCCCCGGTCATTGCGATTATCTCACCGCGCTTCTTATATGCATTGATGATTCGTAACTTATGCTCCGGCGTAACGCGCGCGTAAACCGAGACATTCGCGACGCGCACTGTAAGCTCATTGTCCGACATTTCATCCATCTCCGCTCCGGTCAATATCTCATCACCCTCTTTCCAGATACCCGCCTCTTTCGCGATGGCGCGTGCGGTGAGAATGTAATCGCCGGTAATCATCACAACTCTGATGCCCGCTTCAGTCGCTCTCTCCATCGCTTGAGCCACTTCTGGGCGGAGAATATCTTGCATGCCGAAGAAACCGACAAAGGTCAGCTTTTCAGTTGTTTCTGCCGAAAGAGATTCGGGGAAATTCTCTCGCATAGCCATCGCCACCACGCGCAATCCGCGACTCGACATTTCTGCAAACACCTTCGTGATTTCTTCTCGGGCGTCATGGGTAAGCGGGTGGTTCTTGCCGTTGCGCCGCATCTGCGTACTCAGTGCAAGCACCGCTTCGGGCGCCCCGCTCACGACCAGGAGATTGTCCCCTTCCGCCGCGCCAAAGACAGCGGCATGGTACTTGAGCCGATAATCAAAAGGGATTTCGGAGGCGCGGGGGCACTCGCGCAACACCTCATCTTGCTTAAAACCAATCTTCTCTCCGAAGACCCGTATTGCCGCCTCGGTAGGGTCGCCGGTCACACGCCACCGCTGCTCACTCTCGGAGAAAGATACGCGGGCGCTGGCAACAAGCGCTGCCATCTTGCCAAGAAGAAGCAATTCGGGATGATTGGCCGCCGCTACGGGAGAACCGCCAAGCGTGACCGTTCCCTCCGGCTCGTAACCGATACCGCTGATAGAAAAGGTTGTGGCATCCATCCAAACCTCGCGCACGACAAGTTCGTTTTTCGTAATGGTACCGGTCTTATCAACCGCAATAACCCGAGCTTGCCCGAGCGCCTCAACCGCCTGCAGTTTCTTCACGAGCGCATTGCGCTTTGACATCCGCCATACACCGGTAGCGAGCACGAGCGTTATGACGATAGGCAGACCCTCGGGGATGATAGAAACGGCGAGCGAGACGACGGTCGCGAAGATGGTGATAATCTCTTCGCCTCTGAAGAGGCCTAGCACAAAGAGAGCGGCGCTGATTATCCCGACAATGACGATAATCGCGCGGGAGAGGTCTCGTATATTCGCTTTAAGCGGTATCTCCGTGTCAATGGCAGACACGGTCTTAGCAATAGAGCCGATGACGGTATTCTCGCCGGTCGCCACGACCACAGCGCGGCCGTTACCGATGACGATATTCGTACCCTTGAGCACCATATTCCGCTGGTCGGCGACGGAAAGTTCTCTCTTATTGATGACTTCGGCCGTTTTGCCGACCGGTTCAGATTCTCCCGTGAGCGCCGCCTCGTCCGCCTTCAGGCCGCTTGTGGTGATGATGCGGGCATCGGCTGGAATCTTCTCCCCTTCGCGAAGGACAAGTATGTCGCCCCGCACGACTTCATAATCGGGAATCGTGAGTTCGGTTTCGTCGCGGATAACCGTGGCTGTCGTTTCTACATATCGTTTAAGGGCGCGGAGGGTATTCTGCGCCCGACCCTCCTGAATCGTCCCGACTATGGCGTTGAACAGGAGCACCACAAGGATGATAATCCCGTCAGCAACCTCGCCTAAGAAAAACACCGCGACACTCGCCGCAAACAAGATATAAATCAGGGGGCTTTGGAACTGCCGCAGGAAAATAATTGGATATCCGTCGGGCTCGGTTTCCGGCAGAGAGTTGGGGCCATCCTCTTGGAGCCGCCGAACCGCTTCTTCTGTGCGTAACCCGGCTTCGCCGGTCTGAAGCTCTTTATAAACGACCGTCAGGTCTTCTGCGTGCCAAGAAAACGCCATAATAGCTACAGGATAGCATTACGTTTGACACAATTCCGGACGTGAAGCGCGCGGGCTCCTCAGTATCGGAAAAGGATTGCTCCGACGAGAATCCCGCTCGCAAGCGTATTAAGGACGGACGCAATTCCAAGTGAGATGAGACCGCGGTGCATAGCATACAGAAGCCAGACAATACTGTTGAAGAGGATAAGCACGAAAGTCGGCAGAGAGACACCTGCCGTTGACCCGCTCGCAAAAATCGCCCACACCTGCGGATACAGCGCGATGCCGGACACGAAGCCGTTTACAAGCGCGAGTCGATCGATAAGATGATTGTGCAGAAGCGGGGGCATAGATCTCAATTTAGTATAGCGTACGCTCCCTTCGTTTACTTGTTGCGGGGGCCGGAATCGAACCGGCGTCTGGAGGTTATGAGCCTCCCGAGGTACCTCTCCTCTACCCCGCTATATGTATTTTACTTTTCTAGCTGAGGGCTTCGCAACTGCTCTCCCGCCTGTGGGAACAGCTCTCCTCTACCCCGCTATCTGCAATACTACACCTGTATCAATATGTTATGCAACCTAAATAACTTTTAGCTCGCGGAAGACGGCTTCGTAATTCGCGATGGTGCGGCGCGCGGTGGTGTCGGAGAGGGCGAACGCGGAGCCCTCGTGCGCGATTTGATTGCGCACTTTGTGCGCATCCCACGCCCTCTGAAACGTGGTGAAACGATGTGGGTCAGCGGTTTTCAGCTTCTCCCCGACGCCGTCACCCACATACCCCTGCTCTTTGAGTACATCATCAAGCATAATATCGGCCTCAATAATCGCCTCCTTCCATTCGCTCGGGCTCGCTCCCTCAATAAGCGCCTGGATATGTTCCCAGCGCGGGAGAGAACCTCCTTCTGCCCCCGGAGGGATAAGCAGCGTGTTGTAGTATTCTTTTTCTCGTTTGCGGAGTTCAAAGAGCCGCACGGTACAGTACACAATGATGAGGAGTCCGATGACGGAGAGCGTGTACCCGATAGCGACAATCCAGAGCCAGAGATGCGAGAGAAACGCCGCAACTCCGGCCATTGAGCCATAGCACGCGCCGTGAATACAGTCGTAGATGAGGCGGAACCAGTATTCAACATTTGTCTGATTGCCTGGCATAGCCCTAGTATACGCTCCACTAAGCGCCCCTACCGCACCTTCTCCACCGATGCGCCGATGGCGAAGAGAATCTCTTCTGCTTGGTGCGGAGCGGTGAAATGAATGCCGACGGGAAGCTGTTTCCCTTCTCTTTCTACCGTGCCCATAGGGATTGAGATTGCCGGCATGCCCGTAAGATTTGCGGTGATGGTGAAGATATCGCCGAGATACATAGAGAGCGGGTCGCTCTTCTCTCCGAATGTGAAGGCGGGCGACGGCGTTGTCGGGAAGGCGATAACATCAACGCTCTCAAATGCTGTGTCATATTCCGCACGCAACACGGAGCGCGCCGCATCCGCCTTCTTATAATACGCATCAATATAACCCGAGGAGAGAACGAAAGTGCCAAGCAGGACGCGGCGGCGCGTTTCTTTGCCGAAGCCCTCGGTGCGCGAATCAATGTAGTCGTCAAGAAGAGTGGCGCCCTGCATGGCGTGCCCGTAGCGGATGCCGTCAAGACGCGCGAGGTTGGTAGATACTTCGGCGGGCATAATCACATAGTAGGCCGCGAGCGCGTGCGCGCTTGTCGGTAACTCAACATCCACGATGGTGTGCCCTGCGTCGGAGAGTTTCTCAAGCAGTGCGGTAAATGCCGCGTTCACATCCTTATCTACTCCTTCAGTAAGAAGGTGTCGAGGAACGCCGATGCGCATTACCTTGCGGACCTCCTTTGCCGGATACAGACTGTCCGGGATGCTTGTTGCGTCACGCGCATCGCTACCTTTTATTGCCGTGTAGAGCAGGTGAGCATCGGCGACGGACTTCGCTAAGGGGCCAATCTGGTCGAGCGAAGAACCGAGAGCGATAAGTCCCGAGCGCGAGACCGCGCCATAGGTCGGCTTGAGCCCCACAAGACCTGTGAGCGCGGCTGGCTGGCGAATGGAGCCGCCGGTGTCGGAGCCGAGTGCGGCAATGGCGAGATTCCCAGCCACTGCGGCGGCGGAGCCGCCTGAGGAGCCGCCCGGCACGCGAGAAGTATCGTGAGGATTCTTCGTCGGGCCAAACGCCGAATGCTCGGTTGATGAGCCCATCGCGAACTCGTCCATATTGGTGCGTCCCACAAACAGCGCCCCTGCCTCTTTCAATTTCGTAATCACCGTCGCGTCGTAGGTCGCGGTGTAATTCTTGAGCATCACGCTCGCGGCGCTCGCAAGCTTCCCTTCTATCAAAATGTTGTCTTTAATCGCGAGCGGGATGCCGCACAGAAGTGACGCATCGCCCGCGTCAATGCGCTCCTGCGCGGCTGTAATCGCCACTTCGTCGGCGTCAAAAATCTCCAGATAGGCATTCAGCTCAGGATTCTTTGCGCGCGCGGCCGCTTCGCACGCGTCCCAGAGCTCGCGTACGGTCAGTTCGCGGGCACGAAGCTGTTTGGCCGCCTCCTCTATTGTTAGTTCATTCAGTTTACTCATGCGAGATGATTTGCTTCACCGAGAGCGCATCGCCCTCGCGCGCGCGAAACTGCGCAACGAGTTTCTTCGTGTATGCGCCCGCCGCGTGCGGTTCACCGTCCTCGCGCATCACATTACGCAATGCGGGCTTTTCACCCCTTCTTCCTTGCGGTAGGTCAAGTTTCTCGAGTTGGCCAATGTACGCGAGAATTGAGTCAAACTCGCTCGTAAATGTATCAAGCTCGGTCTCTTTCACCCGAACTCGCGCGAGTGCCGCGAGCTTTGTAACCTCCTCTCTAGTCGCCATACTGCGCACTCTATCACGCCCCAAGCTTCTTGAGGAACGCCGCTTCGCTCACTATCGGGATACTCAATCGTGTCGCCGTTTCAAACTTGCTCCCCGCGTTCTCCCCCGCGACAACGAAGGATGTCTTGGCGGAGACGGAGCCGCTCGCTTTGCCGCCCGCTCTTCGCACGAGCGCCTCGGCCTCTTCACGCGAGAGTGTGGGGAGCGTGCCGGTAATCACCACCGTCTGTCCCGTGAGCGGGCCTTTCGCAGGCGCGGCGATCTTCTGCACCATAAGATGCTTCATAAGCCGTGCGAGGGGTGCGCGGTTATCCGCGTCTTTAAACCACTCCGCGACTGCCTTCCCGATAATAGGACCGATGCCGTCAATACGCGAGAGAGCGTCTTCGCTCGCCGCGCGAAGCGCGGTAAGCGTGGCGAAGTGCGTCGCAAGCAAGTACGCCGTTTCCTCGCCCACATGCGCAATACCAAGTCCGATGAGCAACCGGTCGAGCGGGACCTTTGTCGCGCTCGTAATCGCTTTAGTCAGTTTCGCCGCCTTTGTTTCTTCAAATCCTTCAAGCGCGCGCAATTCGTCCTTCGTCAGCTCAAAGAGGTCGTCAAAATCAGAAATGAGACCTTGGTCTATCAGGAGCCGTATTGTTTCGCGCCCCATACCCTCAATATCAAGCGCACTCTTCCCTGCAAAGTGGGAGAGGCGGCGGACCTGCTGCTCAAATGAGCCGGTAGTTACGCAGCGGTGCGCCGCCTCGCCGGGAACGCGCTCTATGCTGCCGTCGCCGCCGCACAGCGGTGAATGCGTTGGGAACTTCCACGCCCTCGCTGATTTCGGGCGCAGCTCGGTAATAACCGAAACAATCTCTGGAATAATATCCCCCGCTTTCTGCAAAATAACCGTATCGCCAATACGAATATCTTTATCGCGTATGAAATCCTCGTTGTGGAGTGTCGCGCGCGCGACCACCGTGCCGGCAACGGCGACTGGCGTGAGGTGCGCAACCGGGGTGAGCTTCCCGGTACGCCCCACCTGAAGCGTAATGCTCTCTACAGTCGTCTTGACCTGCTCGGGCGGGAATTTATACGCAAGAGCGAAGCGCGGCGCCTTGCCGGTGTATCCGAGCATCTGCTGTGCCTTACGCGACTCTACCTTCAGCACAATGCCATCAAGCTGGTAATCCACCGTATCACGCGCCTTTCCCTTCCACTTCTCCCAATAGCTGAAAACCTCCTCAAGCGAATCGGCATGTCGGTGCTCCGGATTGACCGGTAGCCCAAGCTTTCGTAGGTAGCTAAGCTCGTCTTCCTGCATCTTCGGAAATGTTTCAGAGGTTTCTGCAACATCGTAGAAGAATGCACCGAGCGGCCGCGCCGCGGCAATCGACGGGTCAAGCTGGCGGACAGAACCCGCTGCGGCGTTGCGCGGATTTGCGAATACCGGCTCTCCTGCGTCCTTCCGCTCCGTATTAAGCTTGGTGAACCCCGAGCGTGTGAGATACACCTCGCCCTCTATGATGAGCGTGACGGGACGCGCAAGACGCGCGGGCACTTCTTGAATCGTACGGATATTGTGCGTGATGTCTTCGCCGACAACACCGTCCCCGCGTGTCGCCGCAAGCACCAATTCCCCTTTCTCGTAGGTACATACTACCTTCAGTCCGTCGATTTTCAACTCAAGAGCGTAGGTTTGCGGGGCGCCGCTCACCTTGCGTACGCGTTCATCAAATGCGCGTATTTCGTCCGGAGAAAACGCATCGTTAAAAGACCACTGCGGCACACGATGCCGCACCTTCCGGAGAAACGGCAGCGCCTCGCCCACAATGCGCTGTGTTACCGAATCCTTGCGTACGAGTTCGGGGTAACGCGCTTCAAGCTCCAGCAATTCTCGGTTCAGGGCATCGTACGCGCTATCAGAGAGCTCGGGAGCGTCAAGGATGTGATACTGGCGCGCATGGTGTGTGAGCAGGTTTCGGAGCTTTTTCGCGCGTTCTGTCACCTTCTTGGAGGCCATAGAGTGACAGTATACCAGCGCTATCAATAATGCGTGCTGATGCCGCGTGATACAAAGCGCTCGTTGTCCGGAGTCAGCAATCGATTGCACGGAACATCATAGCCGATGGAGAAGAGGTAGGCCGTCGCGTTATTGGGCGGTTGCGGGGCGCTGTATTTATAGACGGTGATATCGGCACAGTGCGTATCCGAATCGAGCGAGAGACGCACGGTTGAAATGAGTGCCGATACTGAAGGGGGTGCTTGGACGACCGTAACCGTTTCTCCGTCACAGGTTATGCTCTTCGGGTTGCCATCGTATTTCCCATAGGCAAAGAGATCTTGCTGTTGGTCGGCGTAGAGCGCGCACTCAAGCGCTGTGTCGGCGGCGTAGAATGCGTACTGGGACGCGAGTGCGCTGGAGGCAAGTATTTGCTGTTTATAGCCGATCGAACTAAGCGCGAGCCCGAAGGAGAGCATCACGGACATGAAGATGACGGAGATGAGAAGCGTGAACCCTCGTTGTGTGTTGTTTATTGCCATGCGGTAAGGTGGTCAGAGGCCGTCACGGTGTAGCGGGTGCCATGCGAATCCCACGAGACCGTCGAGATTATCTTCGCCTCGTCTGGCGAAATGATTTCTGTCTGGAGCGTACGAATAAAGGGTGTCTCTACGCTCCCAGAAAGGTTCGCCTGCTTAGTGTACACGGACGGCGCGCAAGAGCCCCCGCCGGTACAGCCGGTAAGATACAACCGCTCTGACTCGCAGGTGCCGTCTATGCACGCTTCAACCACGCCGCTCCCGAGCGGATCAAGCACTGCCGAGTCAAGCGAGCAAATCGCGGGTGCAATACACGATTTAATAGAGGAGGGGTCTATCCCGTTTAACGCCGGATCCGGGTTGCCATTTAGAAAGTTATTCCACGCGACCCCCGCAATATTGGTGCTATTTATATTATAAGCGGCAAGATACTGGTTATCGCGCATCATACGCACATATTCAATGCCTTCTTGGGCGAGGTAGGAGGCGGTGAGCTGATCGCGCGCCGTTTGTGCGGCAACAATAGAACGGCTCGCGGTGAACAAGGGTCCCGCCATCGCGAGGGGAAGGATCGTGACGGCAATCATAGTCTCAATAAGGGGGAAGCCTTTCATAGTTGTCTTGTGACGGTGAGGTCAATACCGCGCATCGTCGCACCTGTTTCTATAGTAAAGGGTTGCGGGGTCTGTCTCGGTCCTGACGACACCACGCCCGAGACCACGATGGTCACATGGGGCTGGAGGTAATCGCCTGTTGCGATGGTTCCCGTACCCGTCACATAAAAGGTGAGGGATTCAATAGTAACTGACGGGTCGGTGAGCGGTACTGTATCGTCCTTCACAATGCTACTTCCCTGCTGGTCATAGGAGATGTCAACGCCGCTGGCGTCGGTGAAGAAGAACCTGGTGTCTCCGCTTGGACAGTCGCCGCCAAAGGCGCCGCAATTGTAATCTGTGCCGGTACGAATAGAGCGCGTCATCGTCTCAAGCGCAAACGAGAGGCTGTTAATGCCGGTCGCGATGCCCTGGGTCTGCCGGCTGAGATCAATCATCAAGAGATACGCACCCGACGCGAGCGTCATCACGAGCGCGAAAAGCCCGACGGCGACCACCAGCTCAATGAGCGTGTATCCGCGCGTCCGTGTGGTGCGTGTGCTGTTCATGAAGTAGGACATCCCGGAGCTTCCGCAATGATTTCTCCTGAAGCGGCGACCGAGACGAAGCGCGACGCCCCGTTTCCCGCCATGATGACGAGGCACGCTTTTGTATACGAGGTAACAAAGGTGGAACTGTTTGCGGTGATAAACGCATCAGGGTTTGGGCGCGAGAAGCTCACATCAAGCGCGTTCAAATCGCCCGTTGAGAGGCATTGCCATTGCTGCTGATCCGGAAGGGCGCAGAAATCTGCAATGGTAATGCCGTTTCCAAGCACATAGGTTTGCACGAGTTTATCCTCCGTAGAATAGATATGGTCGCCCGGCTTGCAATCAGGTCGTGTGCAAGAAAGGTCGGTCGGCGGCCAGATATCGGCAAAGAGTATGAAGGATTCGGACGCGCCGCGCTGAAAGTGGAGACCATACCCGGCGTTCGCCGTACTGCCAAGCGCTCGGCTACTAAGCCCGAAGCTCTCGGCGGAACGGAAGGTGAGCGCAATGTCGTAGGCGGTGTTCGCGAGGATGAGCGTCTTATTAAATGAGTTCTGACTCGTGAGTGCAATGCCCGTGACAGCCGCTATGATTCCCAACACAACAACCATTTCAACCAGCGTGAACCCCATTAGAAGCAAGACACGTTTCGTGTCTGCCGCTTTTTTGAGGCGGGCTTCTAACGGGGTGAATCCGGCGCTTAGTGGCTGGAGAGGACTGCGGCGAAGATGAAAGGGTTCCATTGGGTAAAGTACGCGAAGAGAAATCCAAGGGCGAGGAAAGGCGCGAACGGCACCTCAACTCCCATTCTAGAGCCGCGAGGCCTCTTCAACAATATGCCTATACCAATGCATGCCCCAATCCAAAATGAGAAGATGAGCCCCGGAAATGCCGCGGGGCCAACAAGAAGGGCAAGACCAAGGGCAAATGGAGCATCAGCGAAGCCCATAGCGCGACCGCGGGAGAGAAAGTGTATAAGCGCGAGAGAAAACGCAATGGAAAAAGCAATCAAGAGAGTGTCCAAAAACACGGCGAGGGACGCCGAGAGCAGGAAGCCGGTCGCGGCGCTCATAACAACGAAGGGGATGAGCAGCACGCTTGGCAGTACCTGATGCGCGAGGTCATAGAGCACGAGTGCGAGAAGCAAGGTGAGCGAGAGAAGCATACCCGGTAAAGCGAGTGATACGCCAATCAAGAGGTGCGCAAGGACAAAGAGTACGCCGAGCAGGAGTTCGGTAAGGGGAGCGAGACGAGAAATAGATGCCCCGCAACAGTGCGCACGGCCGCGCGAAGCGACATAGGAAACAATGGGTACAAGCGCAAACGGCGAGAGCGGGGCGCCGCACGCATCACAGCGGGAACGACCGGCAACTATACTCTGCCCCGTGTTGAGACGGGCAACAAATACACCGACAAAGCTCGCAACAATCGCGCCCAGAAGAAACAATAATGTGGGCACCATTATGTCCAAGTATAGCAAACGGCCCCGCTGTAGCGGGGCCGTTTTGTTCACCGCTTTCTGATTACGAGCAAACGGTCGTGATGCTGCCGATGGCAGTCATGGTCGTCGTCGCTGTGCCAAGGCTGTCAATACAGTAGGTCTCGCCTGATGTCGTGACGAGCTCGGCTGCTATTGCGTACGCCGTGGCGGAAGGGTTGCAGACAACCGCCTTACCCGCACCGTTTGCGTCGTCGGCTGCAGCAATCTGCTTGGCAATCGTGGCTTCCGCGCAAACACCGGTGTACGAGTTGCTATTGTCACCGTAGAAGATCTGCGCTTGGGTCCGGGCACCGTCAAGGTCCGACATCACTGCCGCATCATTGCCCTTGGAGCGGGCCGTGTTCAGCGAAGCGAGGACGACGGCCGAGAGGACGCCGATGATGGCGATGACGACGAGGAGTTCAATGAGGGTGAATCCGCGAGAGAATGTAGATTTCATAGTCATAAGTTAAGAACGAATTAAGTATATAAGATTAATAAGAATTACGGGCACTCGGTTATGGGAGCCCCTTGAGCCGGAAGAACCGCATTCACCGTTCTTGCCGAACCGTTCTGGTCAACACACCAATATCTTGTGTTGCCGGACAGTGCCGCTGCGACAACATATCCCGTGCCGGCGGCGTAACAGGCAACATTGCCTGCGCCATTAACACCGTCGGCGCCGGCAAGAGCCCGTGCAGTAACTGTATCAGAGAACATGCCACCGGTGCAGGAAGTAGCGGCACCCGAGGACCACGCTTGGGTGCCGTAGGAGTTGCTACCGGCCCCACCATAGTAGATCTCCGCCTCCGTCTGAATAGTCGCCATATCAGACTGGATGGCCGCGTCATTGCCCTTGGAGCGGGCGGTATTGAGCGAAGCGAGAACAACCGCCGAGAGGACGCCGATGATGGAAATGACAACGAGAAGCTCTATAAGGCTAAAGCCTCGGGAACGATTTTTACACATGAGGTCCATTGTGGGATTAATAGGTAGATTATACGGCATAGCGGCCTCAAGCGGAGCAGGGCTGTGGATAGCCTATTAGATTGAGCCCGCGAGGTTGTAGATGGGGAGTAGCACCGCAGCGAGCAAGATACCAACGCCGAGACCAAGGAGAACAATCATAATCGGCTCAATAAGCCCCACCAGCGTGTCAACCGCATTTGATACCTCGCGGTTATAGAACTTCGCAAGCGTGGTGAGTATCTTCCCCAGCTCTCCGGTCTCCTCGCCGACTTTTGTCATGGCGATCATAATGCCGGGAATCTCCGCGTGCCTTCCAAACGCGTCGGAGATGGCGGAACCGCCTTTCACTTCCTGAGCAACTTCGTGCAGCACTTTCGTGTATGCGGCATTGTCAACGACCGAGCCGGTAATATCGATGGCTTCAATGACTGAGACGCCCGAGAGGAGCATGGTGGAGAGGTTGTCCGCTATGCGCGAGAGGTACAGCTTCTTATAGAGGTCGCCGACATACGGAATGGAGAGCTTCATCCTGTCGAGCACGAGTTTGCCGCTCTCGGTCTTCCCGAGCTGCCACACATAAAAACCTCCTGCGATAAGTGCAATGAGCATAAAGATTCCGTACTGGACGAGGATGTTTGAGAACCCTATGACGAGCTTGGTGTAAATCGGTATTGCTTGGCCAGAATCGAGGAGTACCGCGCTAATCTTTGGTATCACGAGTGTGAGCATCAGCGCCATCACACCGAAAAATACGAGGATGACAAAGATTGGGTAGATGAGTGCGTTCTGGGCTTTATTTATCAGGTCATAGGAACGGTCGAGGTAATCCGCGAGGTAGTTGAAGGTTACGGAGAGTTTCCCCGACTCTTCACCCGCGTGAACCATATTCACATAAAATCCGGAGAAAACCTCGGGGTGGCGCGAAAGCGCTTTGCTAATGGGACTGCCCCCTTGTACATCGTCTCCGACGGTAGAGAGGATGGTAGCAAGCCGCGGGTTATCAACCTCGGAGGCAAGGAGCCGGAACACGCGGAGTGCGGATACCTGTGCTTCAAACAGCGTCGCAATCTGGCGCGAGAGAATAACAATCTCTTTGTTAGATACCCGATTGAGGAATGAGAGTTCTATATCAAACCACGGGCTTTTCTCTGCAGAATCAATCGCCGAGACAATGAGATTGCGGCGTTGAAGCGCAGAGATAGCGACCTCCTTTGAAGAGGCTTCAATGCTTCCCTCTCGCTCGTGTCCGTCTTGATCAATCGCGCGATATTTAAAAAGCATACGGGGACTAGAGGTAATGCTCGAAGGTCTTAGGATCCATCGAGTACTCGTAGGCGTGTTCCACGGTCACCTCGCCGCGGCGCACAAGCTCGGCAAGCGACCGATCCATATCAATCATCCCTTCTTGCGACGAGGTCTGAATAACGGTGCTAATCTCGTGTGTCCGCCCGTCGCGGATAAGAGTGCTCACTGCATTGTTGTTGATAAGTAGTTCGTAGGCCGGGATGAGTCCGCCCGAGACGCGCGGTATGAGCCGTTGGGAGAATATGCCGGCAAGACTCCCCGCAAGTTGTACGCGCACCTGCGCCTGTTGCTCAGCGGGAAACATATCAATAATGCGGTCTATGGTTTGTGCCGCGTTGTTGGTATGGAGCGTTGAGAACACGAGGTGCCCGGTTTCGGCAGCGGTGACCGCCGAAGAAATTGTCTCGTAATCGCGCATCTCGCCAACCATAATGACATCAACATCCTCGCGGAACGCGCTCTGGAGCGCCGTACGAAAGTCGGGCGTGTCGATATGCACTTCGCGCTGGTGAATCAATGAACGCTTCGGCGCGAAGAGATACTCAACGGGATCTTCAATGGTGAGGATATGCTCCGCACGAGAGTCGTTGATACGGTCAATCATCGTGGCGAGCGTCGTTGACTTCCCCTGCCCTACCGGACCAACAACAAGAAAGAACCCTTGTTCGCGCTGGGTGAACACTTCAAGGACCGGCGGAAGATTGAGATCCGCGAATGTCTTGATTGCGCGCGGTATGAGCCGAAATGCGAGCGCGGTTGCCCCCTGCACCCGATAGCCGTTCACGCGGAACCGCTCGTCTACCTTGTGCGCATAGGACAGGTCTATGGTCTGATCCCGCTCAAATGAATCCCAGCGTTCCGGAGGGACAATTGATTTCAACATTGCGTCCGTTTCTTCAGCGATAAGTGTTGGATACTTGGCAAGAGAAATAAGTGCCCCCGAAATACGGAGGACGGGCGAACCGCCGACAAAGATATGTAGGTCCGATGCGCCCTCCTTAACGACGGCATCGAGCAGTTCTTCAAGGCGTTTCTCGACAGCCATGACTAACGAGGCCCTCCTACGGGCGGCGTGCGCGACTCAATCGTGCGTATGGTCTCAGCGAACACTTCAGACGGAATTGCGGATGCTTTGATAACATATCCGTCAGCAAGCAGTTTCTTCGCTTTCTCAATGTCAGAATCTTGGCCTTGATTTGTGAGAATAACTACCTTGGAGCCCTGCGCGAGATGCTCTTTCCGTATCGCCTCCAGTGCGCCAAAGCCGCCGATCCCCGGCATGACAAGGTCAAGTAAGATGACATTTGGCATCTTGGCATCGGCTTTGCGCAGAGCGGCGAGGAGTTCTTCGCCGCTGCTAAACACGCCCACTTCGTGGCCAGCTGTGCGAAATTTGACGGCGTAAAGGTCAACAAGGAACCGATCATCGTCAACAAGATAAATACGATAGGCCATTCCAAAAAGTATACTACATTCTAGTGTCAAGAGACGTTCTCTTCGGGGAAAAGGTCGCCGCCGAGCATATTGATTTCTTCAAAAGGAATAATGCCGTTAAGCGCCTTCACGATAGCGTCTTCGCGCATTGTGAGCATGCCGTCCTGCCTGGCGACGGTGCGAATCTTCTCCTCAATCGGTTCGGTGAGCAATATTTGTTCAAGGTTCTTACTCATGCGGAGTATCTCAAAGACACCGGTACGACCACGCGTCCCGCTCGGACATTCTTCCGTCGGGGTTGCGTGGTAAAACTCCTTAAAAGGCGGTAGCGTCTTGCGATATTTCTCCGGCAAGTCAGCGAAGTCCTGTTCAATGAAGGTCTTAACGCTGTCTTTAATCGGGAACGGCTTCCCTGCCCCGGGGCAGAGCTTCCGGACCAGGCGCTGTCCAATAACGGAGACGAGCGTCGGCGCGATAAGAAACGGGTCAACGCCCATATCAATGAGGCGCGGGATTGCACCCGTTGCGGTGTTCGTATGGATGGTTGAGAACACGAGATGGCCGGTGAGCGCCGCCTGCACGGCAAGCACGGCGGTTTCTTTATCCCGAATCTCACCAACCATGATGATGTCGGGGTCTTGGCGCAAGAGGGAGCGGAGTCCGCTCGCAAAGGTGTACCCGATTTCCGGTCGGACCTGACTCTGCGATATGCCGGGTATCTCGTATTCAACCGGGTCCTCAAGCGAGACCACATTTTCTGTCTCGCGATCGGTCTCGGAGAGCATGGCGAAGAGCGTTGTGGACTTACCGGAGCCGGTCGGTCCTGCGATAAGGATGATGCCGAAAGGAACTTTCATCATCTCGCGAACCTCGGCAAGCTGGCTCGCCGAGAAACCGACCGATTCAAGGGTCGTTGTGACATCGGAACGGTCAAGGAGACGCATCTCCACCTTCTCGCCATACTCGGTCGGAAATGTAGAGACACGGAAGTCAATGCGCCGGTTATCTATCGTCGCCGAGAAGCGTCCGTCTTGCGGCTGCCGCTTTTCATCAAGACGCAGTTTAGAAAGAATCTTGATGCGCGCAACGACCGCATCGTGCACCTTCCCCGGCAATTCAAGCGAGGTGTGCAAATCGCCGTCCATACGAAAACGCACCCGCGTCTTAGCGGGTGACGGTTCTATGTGCACATCGGATGCGCGTCCCTCAATCGCGTACCGCAGTACGGTTGAGACAATTTTCGTCACCGGCGCGTCCTCTTTGAGCGTCTCGTGATGCACTCCCGAGCCGGAGAGTGCGAGTGTCTCGTCGCTTAAAATGGGCGACCCTTCGGAAGGAAGAGCTATGTTCCCCGCGTCAGAGGATTTCGCGACCGTTTCATATTCGGTAAGTGCCTTCCCAACCTCGTCAGAGAGGTTTTGATACGCATCAAGTACGCGATCAAAATCCTCTTTCGTGATGAGCGTAATCTTATAGGGAATACCTATCTTGCCCGAGATAAATTGTAGGGCATCAAAGGCCTCAATGTTGTCGGGGTCAACGATGCCAATCTCAAGCGCTCCCTCACTCATGGCAAGCGGGACGAACCCGTAGTGGCGTGCCGAATCAATCGGTATATACCGAAAGACCTCTTCGTTCGCAGGCGGGTCGCCCAAGATGCGCGCAGGCAACCCGTAGGTCTCCCCCGCTACCTTAAGCGCATCCGCGAGCGAGACGCCTCGCTCGGCGAGTATCTCGAAGAACGGCCGGTTCTTCTTCGCGAGCTCGGTATCAACATAGTCCCGGTCGCTTGCCGAAAGAAGCCCCTTTTCAACGAATAGTTCAAGAAGGTTCATTGTCTACGATTACTGCTCGGGACTGCTCGTCCCCGTGCTCCCCCCATCCGGCACCGGAATCGCTACGGGACTTGGCGCGGGTGCGGGAGGCGGAGC
This sequence comes from Candidatus Kaiserbacteria bacterium RIFCSPLOWO2_01_FULL_55_19, assembly GCA_001781715.1. Classification (GTDB taxonomy): domain Bacteria; phylum Patescibacteriota; class Minisyncoccia; order Phycocordibacterales; family Phycocordibacteraceae; genus C7867-001. Next base: position 23,757 of record MFMD01000034.1, read on the forward strand.
GGGAGCGGGAGCGGGAGCGGGAGCGGGAGCGGAGCTCGCGGCAGACAGAGGTGCGAGCGGATCAATACGGCCGATAGATTCCGGCGAAATGCTTGTTGAGATATCAACGAGGGCATTAAACCGTGCATCGGCGAAAATCTTCGTATTAAACGACACGGGCTGGAGTTCGCCGACCAGGGTCTCAAACTGCATCTGCGCCTGGTTGGTGGTAGCGCCGGTCACAGAAAGCGGCGGCTCATTGCCCGTTCCGGTGAAGAAATACCAGTACGCGAGACCCGCGACGAGGAGCGTGACGATGACAATGGTGGTGGTGTTGGATTTCATAGTATTAGCGCAACCAGTAGAGGGTTATCTTCATCTGGTAGGTGTACACGCCGGTGTCCGAACCTTTGACAACAATATCTTTCACATCAAGCAGGCGCTGGCTCCGTTCTATGCCGGCGAGGAATGCCTGGAGCGCGCGGTAGGTGCCGACCGCGGAGAGAGCGAGATCAACCGACCCGACAGGATTTGCCGCCCGTACCGCTTCGTTCGCAGACCGACCCGTCGTGGCCGCGCTCGTCAGCACATCAACATTGGAGAGGGCGATTCCGCTTCGCGCGGCGAGTGCGTTCAAATCAAGAATGAGACCGACATTGTCTACTGCGTCAGGGAGGAGCGCGGTGAGCCGCGCGATATCGGTGGGGTTAATCGCATTGCGCGCGGCGGCAAGCTCGTTCTGTTGGGTGGCATAGGTGGTTGCCGCGGCAAGCGCCTGATTGTCGGCAGCGATGGTGGCGCGCTCTCTCGTTATTGACCCCGACCAGGTCGGCGCTACATAGCCGAAGAATATGCCGATGGCGATGACAAAAGCGACGGTGGGAATAAGACGAGTGTTCATGGCGAGAAAGCGACGACCTTGGGGTCGATGGTGGCGGAGAGAACGAAGGAGACCGAACTGTCTTTATTCACGATGAGATTTGAAAAGATCGCCTCCTTGATGCGGCCATCATTCGCAAAGGCGGTGGATACTGCGGCAAGCGCATTGAAGCTCTTTGCAACACCCGTGCCGTCAAGCTTCACCTGTTTCGTCGCATCAAACGAGAGATGGAGGGAAGTGAGACGCACGCTTGTCGGCAGTACCGTCTCAAGTATTGCGAAAAACTTGGAGAGTGCGACATGATTTGCAAGAAGCATTGTGCCCGAGTTCAGGCGATTGCGGAGCTGCACGAAACCTTCTACCGTCGCGAGATCTATCGCCTTCTCGGCCTTCTCAAGGGAGGCACCTCGCGAGGACTGCATCCCCGCGAGCACCCGGTCATAGACAAAGGTACCGAGTGCAAATACGAAGACGATGCCGAGAATGACATAGGCAGACAAGCCATAAATGCCGGTGACTCCCGTGCCAGAGTGCCGCGCAATCACCGATGCCGAGCGCGGCACGAACGAGGTCGGTATCGTGGGAGGAATGTCCATTTCCCTTCAGTATACGGCACGCGCACGCCGAGCGCTCTACGCGTCTGTGCAAAACATTCGTATTTTCAGATTTCTTCCAGCTTGCGAAGCGCGAGACCGACCGCAACGGCGAACTCGGGACCGATTTCTTCAAGGATAGGGCGCATGAACGCGGGCGCTTCGGTCTTTGCAAACGGGTCTGCGACACGCACATCAATCGGGAAGATGGTTTTGGCATAGGTGCCGAGCTCTTTGGTGACGCCGCCACCGCCGGTGAGTATGATAGAAGTGACTGATTTCTTCTGTGTCGTCTCGTATTGCATCAGAACCCTCCGCGCTTCTGCAAAAATGCGCGAGAAGACGAGCTCGGGGCCTTCAAGAGCACCGACCGTGCCGCCGAGACCCTCCTTCTTCTTCAGCGCTTCGGCGCTCGCGATGGAGACATTCGTAGAGACCGAGATGGCGCGCGTGATGTCCTGACTCCCGACACTGATGGCGTGTGAGAGCGCCACGATGCCGTGCTCAATGACATAGGTCTTGGTGGAGGCGGCGCCCACATCAAGCACCATGACCGGTCGCACCTGCTCCTCAACGACCGCGCGAATCGTGCTGAAGATCTCAATTTCATAAAAACTCGCGGCAAGCCCCGCGTTTGCGATAACGCCATTGAGGAGCGCGAGCTCGTCATTGTGCACAGCGACGAGGAGCGTCTCAATGGTCTCGTGCGCATCGGAGATCGCGTGCGCCTCTCCCTCGGTCGCCTGGGCGGGGTCTGCCTTGGGGACGATAAACCAGTCAAGCTGTACTTCAGAAATGGGGACGGGAATATATTTGCGCGCCTCAAGCTCGATGACGGTCTTCTGCTCTACTGGGTCCGCACGATACGGAAGCGTGACAAGCGTAAGCAACGAACGCGCAAAGGGGATGGAGACGCCACAGCTCTTCGTGGTTACCTTCGCTTCGCGCAGGAGATCCTTCAGGGTCTCGGTGATTTGTTCGGCGGAGAGATTGGTCGCCTGCCCCACTTCAGAGCCGCCGTAGGGGCCAAGCGCGAGCTCGCCGTAGGTCTCTAAGACCGCCTTGCCGTGCTCCTTGCGCAACTGCACCACCTTCAGGGATGAGGAGCCGATATCCACGCCAAGGACGCTCTTTTCCTTTGCCCTAAAGAGAGAATTGAGGAATGACATATGGGAGAATGATACCACTTCCATTACGGACCTTACTACTATAGAATATGGACATGACGCAATTTATTAACTGGCTACTCGGCAGACATGAAGATCGATCGCCTCATACCAACCGCGATATGAGCGATGTGATGCGTCGTGTAGACCAGCAAATCGGACGAGCCGTCGAGCGTCTCTCTGATCGTTAATGTTCAAATATCTCGCTGACGAGCATCTTGACCCTATTTTTGTTTTCGTCGCCGAACGATACGGGCGACAAGAGGAAGTTCCATTCTATCGGGATAATTCAAATGGTGTAGCGAAATTATTGGGCGTCTTGGAGAGGGCGCGGATGGACCGCTATTATCCGACACTTCTCGATAAGGCGACTCATCTGCTTCTTAGTGTTAATAAGGGTCATTTCTTCTCCAATGGAAATAAGCGGCTTGCGCTTGTCGTCACAACGACATTCCTCACTCTGAACGAGAGGCACCTAAAAGAAAACTCAAAAGAAGCGTACCGAGAACTCTTGGCTTCCCTGTTCCCCGAGCACGCGGAGTGTACTGATTTCCCTGAATTTACCCCGACTGACTTTGCCACCTACAATCTCTCAATCGTCATCGCTGACAGCGGCGCCTACAACATAGAATATGATTCGCTAAAGAAGCGCGTGCATACATTCTTGTCGAAATCAGTTGCGTAGAAGTATGAGAGGTATTTTAGATTTCCTCTTCCCTCCTCGTGTAGATGAAATCACCCTCCGCACGGTCTCGCTCGACACCTTTCTCACTCTCGTCGCGCCGTGCGTAGTACCCGCGACACGCCCAGAGACGGTTATCCTCCTCCCCTTCAGCGAGCCGGTCGTGCGCGCGACTATTCACGAAGCGAAGTATCACGGGAGTGATACGGCGTTTACCTATCTTGCCGCGGCACTTGCCGACTATCTGCGCGACGCCGATGATATCAAGAGGCCAATCATCGTGTCCGTCCCGCTCGGTAGGGAGCGGCGTAAGGAGCGCGGCTTCAATCAGGTGGAGGAGATAGCGAAGCGCGCGTGTGGCGAGCTCGGCATCATTCTTGATGCCGACTTGCTCTCACGCACACGCGAGACAATCTCTCAGGTCTCGCTCCCGCGCACGGCAAGGGAGGAGAATATGCGTGACGCGTTTCGAGCAACGCGCCCCGCCGACCCCGCGCTCACCTACATCCTTGTTGATGATGTCATTACCACCGGCGCCACGCTCCAAGCCGCCGTTGATGCGCTCGCATCCGCCGGTGCATCTCACATCATCCCGCTCGCCCTCGCGCACTAAATTTGGTAGTGTGGCGTAATACGGAGAGGTCGCATAGAGGCCTAGTGCGGCGGGTTGCTAACTCGCTATACGAGTAAAATCGTATCGAGGGTTCGAATCCCTCCCTCTCCGCAGCGACACTGATTGCGTGCGCTATACTTCATAGAGTTCTCTATGCACACTTTGATTAAAATCTTGGGTGCGCTTTTGCTATTTGTAGGCGTTTTTACTATGTCAGGCGCAGCGCTCGCCCAGCCCGTGATTAATGTAGATGTCGGTACGCTCCGACAGAAGGCGACCGTCTCCTTCTCTCCCCGCACGGGTTCCTTCACCGCGGGCTCCACCTTCCAAGTCCCCATCGTTATTAATACTGAAGGTAAGAGTGTGAACGCGATAGAACTGCATATCAAATTTAATCCGAGTCGGCTCCAGATAGTCGCGCCCGCGGGTCAGCGCTCCATCGTCGGCCTGTGGATTTCGCCCCCGACCTACTCCAACACACTCGGCACGCTCACGCTCGTCGGGACGATTCCGGGAGGCATCACGACCGAGTCGGGACTTATCGCGAACATCACCTTCAAGGGCATTGCCTCCGGCGATACGCGAATAAGCATCTCATCAGAGTCGCAGATCCTCGCGAACGACGGGCTCGGGACGCCGGTGGCGGCGAGCTTCGGCGACGCGCTCTACTCCATCACGCCCGAGCCGCCCGAGGGGCCGACCGTCTTCTCCGAGACGAACCCCTTCCCTGACCACTGGTACAACAACAACACCCCCGTTATCGGCTGGGATGCGGTGGCGGGCGTTGCCGACTACAGCTACATCGTTGACGACCAGCCCTTTACCATTCCCGACAACACCGCCGAGACCGCCGATAATCGGATTTCTCTCCCGAATCTCCCCAACGGCA
>MFMD01000035.1 GCA_001781715.1 Candidatus Kaiserbacteria bacterium RIFCSPLOWO2_01_FULL_55_19
CGGCGGGCAAGAATTTACCGACAAGGTAGAAACGCTCGCTATCAACCGTGCGAAGAAACTCTTCGGCGCCAAATATGCGAATGTACAGCCCTTGGGCGGCGCGAATGCGAATGTCGCGATGTACTTCGCCCTCTTGCAGCCCGGCGATACGGTGCTCGGTATGGATCTCTCGCACGGCGGGCACCTGACCCACGGCCACCCCGTGACCTACCTCACCAAGATATTCAACTTCCAGCGCTACAAGATGAAGAATATTGAGACCGGCGAGATTGACTACGAGGATATGCGCCGCATCGCGAAGAAAATACGGCCGAAGATTGTTCTCGCAGGATTCTCGGCGTATCCGCGCGAGCTTGATTACAAAAAGTTTGTCAGTATCGCGCGCGAAGTGGGCGCGGTATCAGTGATGGATATCGCGCATATCGCCGGACTTATCGCAGGCGGAGCGGCGAAGAATCCCTTTGACTACGGATTTGACGTGATGACGACCACGACCCACAAGACGCTCCGCGGCCCGCGCGGAGGGATGATTCTCGTGCGCGAGAGCGAGGAGATCGCGAAGAAGATAGACAAGGCTGTATTCCCCGGCTTCCAGGGCGGTCCGCACATGCACCAGATTGCGGCCAAGGCGATTGCATTTCAGGAAGCATTGCGCCCGCCGTTTAAGAAATACGCGAAGCAGATTATCGCGAACACCAAAGCGATGGAGAAAGTATTTAAGAAGCACAAGGCGAGGATGATTACCGGCGGTTCGGATAATCATCTTATCCTGCTTGATGTGTGGACCTCGTTTGGCATCTCAGGCGGCGAGGCAGAAACGCTTCTGGACCGCGCGGGCATTACCCTGAATAAAAATGCGATTGCCGACGATACGAGAAAGCCAATGGACCCGTCCGGCATCCGCTTCGGCACCCCAGCGATGACAACGCGCGGTCTCGGGATAAAAGAGTCCGCGCGCGTCGCAGAAATAATGATTGAGGTGTTGACGAAGTGCACCGACGCGGCAGTGCAGAGAGCGAAGCAAGAAATAAAGAAACTCGCGCTTGCGCACCCCATCCCTGAATCATTTAGATAACCTCGTCACAGTGCGCCAGGTCGTGTATATTCTTACCTAAGGGGATATCACCCCCCCTTTCCTTCAACGAAGTTCTTTCTGGGAGATGTGTCGATAACCAAGAACGCCCAAAAAAGGTAGAGCCCTGTGCGTGCGGATGCCCGCAGCCAACGAGGACTCCGTACGGCAGAACCCTCGATGGCCGTCCCCTCGCACGGCGTGATTGCTCCGAGCGGTACGAGGAAGCGAACAGAATCCTCCGTCCCGAAGCACTTGCCAATCAATCGCCATAAAGGAGATGGCCCCGAAACCCCGCGCCCTGTCGCGGGGGTTTCATTTCCTCGCTATACTGCGGGTATGGAAGAACGGATACAGAAAGCGCTTGGCAGAGAAGCGGTCATTCGGCGACCGCCAAACCTGGATTTCGGTGACTACTCTGTTTTTGTCGGACCGGAACAGGCAGAATCAACAGCACAAGCTATCCGTAACGAACTCGGTGAATCCGCTCTCAAGGTTGAGGTCGCAGGGAAAGGGTTCGTAAATATCACGCTCTCGCGCGAGGCGGTTGCGCTCGCCATCGCCGAGGCAAGCGCGCAGGGCGCTAATTGGGGGGAGGGTAATACAAATAAGGGTCAGCGTGTACTAATTGAATACACCGACCCGAATCCGTTTAAGGAGATGCACGTCGGGCATTTAATGAGTAATGCGATTGGTGAAGCAATAGCGCGACTCATCGAATATACAGGTGCCGAGGTTAAACGCGCGAATTATCAGGGAGATGTGGGGCCACATGTCGCGAAAGCGATTTATGCACGACTATTTCCGTCAAATATAGATAATGGTGCTCCCTGGGGAGTTGCGTACAAGATGGGTAACGATTTATATGAAAGCGATCAGAGCCATAGGAAAGCAATAGATGAGATTAACAAGAAGATCTATGACAAGAGTGACCCGGGAATAAACAAACTTTATGAAGCGGGGAGAAGGGAATCATTGGCTCAGTTCGAAATCATTTATGAAAAGCTCGGAATGGAACCACGGAAGAGATCTGGAAATGAACGTTTCTTTGACTACTATTTTTTTGAAAGTGCTACTGCTCCGCTTGGTCTCGAGCTAGTCCGTTCCCATCCCCAGGTCTTTACATTGAGCGATGGGGCAATAGTTTACCGAGGGGAAGATGAAGGATTACATACTCGTGTATTCATTACCTCACAGGGCTTACCGACATACGAGACCAAAGAACTTGGGCTCGCAAAGCTAAAGGCAGATACATGGGATTTTGATACCTCAATTACAATCACGGCAAACGAACAAAAAGCATATTTCCAAGTTGTACTTGCCGCACTGCGGAAAGTCTTGCCCGAAACTGCACAGAAAATCCAGCATGTAACGCACGGAATGATGCGATTCACTGAAGGCAAAATGTCGTCACGCAAAGGCAATGTCATTACGGCGCTGACGTTCCTACAAGACCTCCTTGATGTAGCAAAAGAACGCGCGAACAAAAGTCGTGCAGGTGAACCCGACAAACTTGCAATGCAGGTGGCGCTTGCGGCGGCTAAGTATCAAATCCTCAAACAAGCTTCTGGAAAGGATATTATCTTTGACCGCGAGCGAGCCCTTAATCTAGAGGGTGACTCGGGGCCGTATTTGCAATACGCGCTCACTCGAGCACGAAGCGTGCTCGAAAAAGCACGAAGCACGAAGCACGAAACACCAAACAAAATACCTGAAGTTCCGTATCTACTTGAGCGCTTGATGTTGCATTTCCCCGAGGTTGTTGCACGCGCAGCGCGCGAGCGCGCGCCAAATCTCCTCGTCAACTACCTCACCGAGCTTGCGAGCGAGTGGAACTCTTTTTATGCACAGGAACGCATTATCGGAGGCGACTACGAGGCGTATAAGCTCCGGCTTGCGCGCGCATTTGTGCAGACGATGACAAACGGGCTCACTCTGCTTGGTATCCCTGCGCCCGAAAAGATGTAGTGTTAGGATAAGCGGATATGGCTGAATTGCCGGAGAAGTCGGATGTAGCGAAGCGCGAGGAAGCGACACTCGCATTCTGGGAGCGCGAACACATATTCCAGAAGTCGCTCGCGAAAGAGTCCCCCAAGGGCGAATTCGTCTTCTACGAGGGTCCGCCAACCGCTAATGGCAAGCCCGGCATCCACCACCTGGAGAGCCGTGCGTTTAAGGACGCGATTCCGCGCTACAAGACAATGCGCGGGTACCGGGTGAATCGTCGCGCCGGCTGGGATACGCACGGCCTGCCTGTTGAACTTGAGGTTGAGAAGCAGCTCGGATTTAAGGGAAAGCCGGACATTGAGAAGTACGGCATCGCCGCATTTAACAAGAAGTGTCGCGAGAGCGTGTTCACCTACATTGATGAGTGGGCGAGATTTACAAAGCGTATCGGCTTCTGGGTTGACGAGGCAAAGGCCTATTTCACCTTTGATAGCGCATATATGGAGGTGCTCTGGAACCTCTTCGCTCAGACGGCGAAGGACGGCCGGCTCTACAAGGACTACAAGGTCGTGCCGTGGTGTCCCCGGTGCGGGACGGCGCTCTCCTCCCACGAGCTCGCACAAGGGTATGATGATGTTAAAGATCTCACCATTACCGCGAAGTTCAGGGTGAAAAATCCAGAGAAGCATGGATTGCAAGCAAATACCTATTTGCTTGCGTGGACTACGACGCCATGGACTCTGCCTGGGAATGTGGCACTGGCAGTTGGGAGCGATATCGTTTATTCAATTGTTGAGGTTGGAAATGAGAATTTCATTCTAGCTGCTGACAAGAGAGAAGTGATTGGAGAACAATCAAATGCACAGACGGTCTTTAAGACCAACATAAAAGGTTCCAAACTGGTTGGATTGGAATACGAGCCGCTCTATGATTTTTCGAAGAACTTAGCCGCAGAAAGTGAAAAGCCGAAGTTTGAGAAAGCGTTTCAGGTGTATGCGGCCGATTTTGTCACAACCTCTGACGGGACCGGCATCGTGCACACGGCGGTCATGTACGGACAGGAGGACTTTGACTTTGGAAACAAGATTGGTCTACCGAAGGTGCATCTGGTGAACCCCGAAGGGAAGTTTATTGAAGGGACAGGGTTTCTTGCAGGCAGATCAGTTGTAGAAGAAGAGACATCGGTTGAGATATTGAAGGATCTTCAGACGCGCGGACTTCTTTTCAAGAAAGAGTCGTACACGCACACCTATCCCTTCTGCTGGCGCTGCAAGACGCGGCTTATCTACTACGCGCGCGATTCGTGGTATATCCGCATGAGTGATTTACGCGGGAAGCTTGTCACAGAGAATAAGAAGATACACTGGGAACCGGGATATATTCGCAATGGGCGTATGGGCGAGTGGCTTGCAAATGCGAAGGATTGGGCGATAAGTCGAGAGCGGTACTGGGGTACTCCGCTTCCCGTGTGGGAGAGCACGGATAAGAAAGAGAGGATTGTTATCGCTTCGGTAGACGAATTGAAAGCGCATCTGAAACCGGGAACGGCATTGCCCAAGAACGAACAAGGGGAGCTTGACCTGCATCGGCCATATATAGATGAGGTTATTCTCATATCTCCAAAGGGAACGGAACTGCGGAGAGTAAAAGAGGTCATGGATGTCTGGTTTGATTCCGGCGCAATGCCTTTTGCGCAGGTGGCCAAGGAGCGCGGACGCGAGAGTTTAGAGGATTTCTTGGAAAAGGTGGAATACCCCGCTGACTATATCTGCGAAGCCATAGACCAGACGCGTGGCTGGTTCTACACCCTGCTTGCGGTCGGGACGCTCGCAGGGCGCGGGGCCTCCTTTAGAAACGCCATCTCGCTCGGGCATCTCCTTGATGCCGAGGGACAGAAGATGAGCAAGTCAAAAGGGAATGTTGTTGAGCCGTGGGGAGAAATTGAGAAATGGGGAGTGGATACGCTCCGCTTCTGGATGTTCTATGTGAATCAGCCCGGCGACTCTAAGAACTATGATGAGAAGATGATAAAAGAGGCGGCAAAAGTGCTCTCATGGTTTGAGAATAGCGTGAAGTTTTATGAACTCTTTAAGGATAGTATGCGCGGAGAAGGAAAGCTTCAAGTGATTGATCGCTGGATGCAGGCGCGCACGAAAGGCACGGTGCGTGAAGTGACCGCGGCAATGGATGCCTATAAGCCCTACGACGCGACGCGCGCGGTAGCACTGCTCGCCGAAGACCTCTCGCAATGGTATGTGCGCAGGATTCGCGACCGTGCGCGCGAGGGAGATGCGGCGGCACTTGCAACGCTCCAAGAGACGCTTCGCACGATAGCGCTCCTTCTCGCGCCCTTCACACCATTTCTCGCCGAAGACGCCTATGCGAAAGTGAAGAACGGCAACGACCCGGTAAGCGTGCATCTGGCCGAGTGGCCTGAGGCAAGAAAGAAATGGAGTCTTTTCGGTAACCCTGACAAGAAGTTGATTTCAGAAATGCAAGAAATACGAACGCTTGCATCACAAGCGCTGCAACTGCGACAGAAAGCGAATATAAAAGTGCGTCAGCCGCTCGCCACTTTGACTGTACCGAAGCGCTTGAGTAATGGGCTCGCACAGATTCTCGCCGAAGAAGTAAATGTAAAGGAGGTTGTGATGGGGAAAGAACTCGCGTTTGATACTGCGCTCACCCCAGAACTCATCAAAGAGGGTGATGAGCGCGAGATGGCGCGCGCGGTTGCGGAGGCAAGGAAGGCCGAAGCACTCACGCCAAAGGATGTTATGCGTGCGGCGGTCCACTCTGAAGGGAAGCACTCGGTACAGCTCTCAACGGGTCTTGTGCGTTTTAATCTCATACGCGATTTGTCCCGTTAGAGACGACGGCCATGCACACTTACAAACATAATCAGACAGCGGCCACACGGATGGCCTGTCTCTAACGGGATGAGACATAAATACGAGACACGGGGCATCGTACTCTCTCGCGCGCCGGTGGGGGAGGCCAGCACCTTTGTCACTCTCCTCACACCCGAGCTCGGGCTCGTGCGCGCTCTCGCGCAGAGCATACGCAGGCCAAGCGCGAAGCTCGCGCCGGCACTCGCCACCTTCGCCGAGAGCTCCATTGTCCTTGTGCGGGGGAGAGACGGATGGCGCCTCTCCGGTGCCGTGCTTGAAGAGAGCTGGTTTGCAAGGATGCAGAGCGCCGGCGAGGTGCCCCGAGCGGCGCGCGTCTCAGCGCTCCTGCTCCGGCTGGTTGCGGGCGAGGCGCATGACACTGTCTTGTTTCCCATTATGCAGGGCTTCTTCAGAGCGCTCTCGGAATCCCCGAGAGATTTGTGCGAAGCCGTTGAAATGCTCGCCGCTCTGCGCACGCTCGCCGCTCTCGGGCTTAATTCAGGCGAGATACCGGGAGATATAACAACATTCACTCCAACGCTCCTTGCGAGAGTCGCAGAGGACCGCGCGAAGTACATAACCCGCATTAACCGCGGTATCACCGCTTCGGGCCTGTAAATTCTTGTATACTGGTAGCAATGTCACCGCTTCCTGAAGACGATACAAGCTCGCTAGAGTACGCGCGCGAGCACCTCTACAAACCGGACGCCACGGATGCTCCCCACGGGCATCCGCTCCTCAGTGGTTCTGATGCGAAAGAACTTCCTCATGTATGGAAAGAGGAAACACTCCGAGACATCGTGCATCCGGGCGAACGGCATGTAAAACTCGCAACGCTCCTCCTCATCACGGCATCCATCTTCTTCCTCATTGCGGCGAGTATCGCCGGCTACCTGTTTTATTCCGGCAGCAATGCCGTCTCTGTGGACAAGATTTCCATAGATATTCAGGGACCGACAACCATCGCCGGCGGTGATGTTGTCTCGCTTTCACTTACCATTACGAATAATAATTCTGTTGCGATACAAAACGCGACCATCGTCATTGACTTCCCAAGCGGCACCCGCGATGCGGAGGATGTGCTTAAGGAATATCCAAACTATATTGAGAATGTAGGGACACTCGAGAGCGGCGCCTCCATAACGCGCTCGGTGAAGGCCGTTGTGTTCGGCGGCGCTGGACAGAAGCTCACGCTCCCCATCGCGTTCTCCTACAGCACGACCGGCTCCAACGCCCGATTCCTAAAGGCCTTCTCGTACGACCTTTTTGTCTCCACAACGCCGCTCTCGGTTGCCGTGGAGGGTCTCACCGAGACGGTCTCGGGACAATCGCTCACGCTCACGCTCACCGTAAGCTCAAACGCGACCGTACCGCTCGATAATATTGTTCTCACAAGCGCTCTGCCCTTCGGTTTTATCGTCACCTCATCCTCGCGTCCGTTGAACAACTCCAGTTTCCTTATCGGGACGCTTATGCCCGGCGGGCGCTCAACCACCAAACTCACCGGTACGCTCATAGGACAGGACAATGAAGAGCGCATCTTCCACTTCACTGTTGGTACCGCGCAGACCGCGCAGGACCAGACACTCGCAGTTACCTATATGACTCAAGATGTATCTGTCAGGATTGCGGCGCCCTTCATCAGCACAACGCTGGCGTTAAACGGAGACACCTCGTCAAATGTCGTGGTCGCCCCCGGCGCGGCACAGAATGTGTCTCTCTCCTACACCAACACACTTCCTACGAGCGTGACCGACGCGACGATTGTCGTCGGGATTTCGGGGACGGGAGTCAATTACAACAGCATTCAGAGTGCCAACGGTTTCTACAACTCGGCAAATCATTCCATTATCTTCAGCAAAGATACCGATCCCTCGCTCGCGGTTCTTGCGCCAGGCGCTTCCGGTATCGGGGCCTTCACATTCTCCACGCTCCCCGCGAATCCCGCCAACCCCACACCGACGATTACCTTCACCACCTCGGTGTCAGGCACGCGGGTCGGGCAAGCGAATGTCCCCGGAGAGATAAGCTCTTCTGCGACGAAGACTGCAAAGGTTGCAACCGCCGTCGCGCTCTCCGCGTCCTCACTCCACAGTTCGGGCCCTCTAAACAATAGCGGACCCATCCCGCCGAAGGTTGACCAAACGACCACCTACACCGCTGTGTGGAATGTACAGAATCAGGGAAGTGCCGTCGCGGGTGGGACGGTCACGACGGTCCTGCCCATTTATGTCTCCTATACCGGTCTCACGGCGGGCAAGGGCGCCTTCTCCTATAACGACGCGTCCCGTATGGTCTCATGGAATGTCGGCGACCTTGCGCAAGGAGCAAGCGCCCAAGGATTCTTCCAAGTTTCCGTCACCCCCTCGCTCTCACAGAAAGGGAATGCGGTTGTCCTGACTAAGACAACCTCATTCTCGGGGTATGACCGCTTCGCGGGCGTGCAGGTGTCTGCGACGGCAGACCAGGTCACCACCGAGACGAAGAACGACCCCGGCTATAGCCCGGCCAACGCCTCCGTGCAATAGTGTGTCTATGAACGACCTGAATCTCATGGAGAAGATTGTCTCGCTCGCGAAGCGTCGAGGCTTCGTCTTCCCGGGCTCGGAGCTCTACGGGGGGCTTTCCGGTACCTTTGACTACGGTCCGCTCGGGGTCATCCTAAAGGAGAATATAGAACGCCTTTGGCTCCAAATGTTCCGGGACGACCGCGATGATATGTACGGCGTTGACGCGGCAATCCTGATGAATCCGAAGGTGTGGGAAGCGAGCGGTCATGTAAAGACATTTGCCGACCCGCTGGCGGACGGGAAGATGTTCAACACAATGTTCAAGACTTCGGTCGGTGCGGGAGAAGAAGTGTCCATGGTATATTTACGCCCAGAGACGGCGGGAGGCATCTTCACCAACTTCAAGAATGTGGTGGACGCGCTCCATCCGAAGTTGCCGTTCGGTATCGCGCAGATAGGGAAGGCGTTTCGCAATGAAATAGCCCCAAGGGATTTTATCTTCCGCCTGCGAGAGCTCTCGCAGATGGAGGTTGAATATTTCGTACAGCCCGCCGCGTGGGAACAGGCGTTTGAGGAGTGGCGCAAGATGATGTACCTCTTTGCCGAAGCAATCGGGATACCGAAGAGCGCAATCCACGAACTGGAAGTCCCCGATGGAGACCGTGCCCACTACTCCAAACGAACGATTGACTTTGAATTTGATTATCCGTTTGGTCGTAAGGAGCTGTGGGGCCTCGCATACCGCACGGACTTTGATCTTTCTGCACATGCAGAGGCCTCCAGCACTGAGCTCTCGTATCTCGACGAAGAGACAAAGGAGAAATTTATTCCGCATGCCATAGAGCCGTCGCTCGGCGTTGACCGCACGATTCTCGCCATTCTCACGAGTGCATACCGAGAAGATCAGATGAGGGATGAGACGCGCACCTATCTCGCGCTTGCGCCGAAAATCGCCCCCGTGAAGGCGATGGTCTCACCGCTGTTGAAGAATAAGCCCGAGCTCGTCGCCAAGGCGCGGGAGGTGCGCGCGGAACTTAAGAAAATCCATCCGGCAATTGCATGGGACGACAACGGGAACATCGGCAAGCGCTACCGCCGACAGGATGAAATCGGCACGCCATTCTGCATTACCATCGACTTTGATACCCTCGGCGAAACGCCCGAACTGAAAGGTACGGTTACCCTCCGCCACCGCGATACGGGCGAGCAGGAACGCTTGACCCTCGCCGAAGTCGCAGAGCGCCTCCGTACCGCAATGCAGTGAGAAGGAATATGTTAGGATGCCCGTATGGATAAGGAAATGCGGATTTCCATCACTTCAGGCACCATCTTCACCGCCCTGATTATTATCGCGGGAGCGTATATTTTCTGGTTGCTCCGTGACCTCGCCCTGCTTGTCGTGACCGCCATCATTATCGCTTCGGCTATTGAGCCGGGCGTGGCGTTCTTCATCCGCTACAGCATCCCGCGCTTCATCAGCGCGCTCCTCGTCTATGTGCTCGTCTTCGGCTCGCTCTTCGGCCTGCTCTATTTCCTCTTCCCGCCGATTATTGCGGATGCCGCGAATTTCCTCTCTGCGATGCCGAAGTACCTTGATACGCTCAACACCACTCCGGGACTTTCCAATATCGCGAACGCGACCAATTTCATCGGCGGAGAACAGGGAGCATCTTCATTCGCCAAGACACTCCTTTCGCTTCAGGATGTGTTCTCAGCCAGTTCAGAGGGCGTCATCCAGCTCCTCGTCACCTTCTTCGGCGGGGTATTCTCGTTGGTGCTCGTCATCGTCCTCTCGTTCTACTTTGCTCTGCAGGATACGGGAGTAGACGATTTCCTCCGTATGGTGATGCCCGTCGCTTACGAAGACTACTCGGTTGATCTTTGGAAGCGTGCGCAGAAGAAGATCGGGCTCTGGATGCAGGGGCAGATACTCCTCTCCGTTATTGTCGGGATTCTGGTGTATCTCGGGCTCCTTATTATCGGCATCCCGTACGCGCTTCTCCTCGCGGTCTTCACGGCGCTTGCAGAAATAATTCCCGTCTTCGGCTCGCTCATCGCAGGGGCAGCAGCAACTATTGTCGCCTACTCTAACGGTGGCGTTGCGCTCGCTCTTATTGTCACCGGTCTCTATATCGTTGTGAATCAATTTGAATCAAATCTCATCTATCCGCTCATTGTGAAGAAGATTGTCGGCATCCCCCCGCTCCTCGTTATCGTGGCGCTTATCGCGGGCTACACGCTTGCAGGATTCCTCGGTGTCTTGCTCTCTGTGCCGGTCGCTGCAGTCGTGCTTGAGTTCCTGACCGACTTCGATAAACGAAAGCGCCGTGAACATGCGCACCACGCGTAGAATCTCTCTATGAGTGCGCGCTACATCACCACCACGCTCCCGTATGTAAACGCAGACCCGCACATCGGATTTGCGCTTGAGATAATGCAGGCCGATGTACTCGCGCGCACCTGGCGCGCAGGAGGAGCCGAGGTCTTCTTCAACACTGGCACTGATGAACACGGGCAAAAGATACAGGAGGCGGCAGAGAAAGAAGGGAAGGATGTGCAAACATTTGTTGACCACTACGCCAACGAATTTCGCCGTTTGAAGGATGCGCTCGGTCTCGATACAGACATTCATTTTATACGCACCACTGACCCGAATCATATGGTAGCCGCGCAGGAAATATGGAGGCGCTGTTTAGAAAAAGGGGACATAGAGAAAAGGACCTTTACTGGTCTGTATTGCGTCGGCTGCGAGTCGTTCAAGACAGAGAAAGAAATTGTAGACGGCCATTGTGTCATCCATACAAATCTGCAACTTCAGGAAATAACCGAAGAGAATTATTTCTTCAAGTTCTCAAATTACACGAAACAGTTGCTCGCATATCTCGGAAAGCCCGATTCCATTATTCCTGAATGGCGAAGGCAAGAGGCAATCGCTTTTGTAAACGATGGCCTGGAGGACTTCAGTATCTCACGCGAGAAGAAACGGCTCTCGTGGGGTGTCCCCGTCCCGGATGATGACACCCAGGTAATGTATGTCTGGTTTGATGCGCTCACGAGCTACATCTCCACACTCGGCTGGCCCGAAGATGCGGAAGGGAACTTCCAGAAATTCTGGGAGAAGGGGACGACGCTTCAGATGGCGGGGAAGGACCAAGTCCGCTTCCAGTCACTGATGTGGCAGGCGATGCTTATGTCCGCGAGCATCAAGAACACCGACCGGATCTTCTATCACGGGTTTATCAATTCAGGGGGGCAGAAGATGAGCAAGTCGCTCGGGAATGTCATCAGCCCGTACGAGCTCGTGAAGAAATACGGTACTGACGCAACGCGCTACATACTTCTGCGCCACATCAATCCGATGGAGGATTCGGATGTCACTTGGAAGAGGCTAGATGAGTGGTATACCGCGAACCTCACCAACGGCCTCGGCAATCTCGTCGCAAGAATTATGAAGCTTTCTAGCCAGTATCTTGACGAAACCCCGGAGATTCCTGATTCTAAGGAACTGATTCCAGAAATACAGAAACATCTTGATGCTTTTGAATTCAACCAAGCACTGGACCATTTGTGGTTTAGAATCCAACATCTAGATGGGTTAATTCAAGAACAGAAACCCTTCGAGGTTATAAAGACCAATAGAAAAGCAGGACAGAAGCAGCTAACCTATTTACTTACACAACTTGCGGAAATTTCTGTGTTACTTGAGCCATTTATGCCCGATACGAGCAAGAAGATTCTTGATGCAATCCGCGATAATAAGAAACCCGAGAACCTCTTCCCGCGACTTGCAAAATAGGTAAAATACGCTATAATACATCTGGAACTCACGCAACCGCGTGAGCCATACATCGGGGGACGGTCATGCAAAGACTTGAGAAGTTTGGGGCGTGCATTTTCTTTTTCCAGTCCGTATGCGGCATTGTGGCGTTCGCTGTGACAACGCAGGAATCCGGCACCTTCGCGCTGGTTACCGCTGCGATAGTGGCGCTGGGCTTCACCGTCCTTGCGATACTGCGCGAAGATTGGGCAAGCATCATGGTCGGGTTGTCAGCAGCTGCGGCGCCGCTCGCGATTCTTTGTCTCCTCGCTCCTCAAGCGGCTCTCTCGGACATCTTCCTCGGCGTCTACGGCTTCCTCGCCCTCGGCTTGCCGGCCATCGTCGCATGGTTCGTGAAAAGCGATGAAGTGTTCGTCCAGCGCTTTTTCGGCATTCTGCCGGCCATCGGCGGGCTGAAATATCTGAATGCGTGGCTCTGGGGACGATGGATACACCGCGGTGCGAGGTGAGCACGGGCGACTCGAGAAATCGAGCCGCCCGTTTTATTTTTATGCTACGCTCGTTTTATGCAGAGTAAGTATGTAGACGCGCACTGTCATATCCAATTTGAGCAGTATGCGCAGGATGATGCCGAGCTTATCGCACGGATGAAAGAAGAGGGTGTCGCGGGCATCGTGGTCGGCGTAGATTACTCTTCGTCGCAGAAAGCCGTTGCGCTCGCCGAGAAACACGAGCATCTCTTCGCATCCGTGGGCCTCCATCCGAACAGGGAGGGCGATGAGTGGTATGACGAAGCGAAGTATCGCGAGCTCGCGAAAAGCAAAAAGGTAGTCGCCATCGGCGAATGCGGTCTTGATTACTTTCGCCCCACTGAAGTTAATGACGAAGTGAAGCGCAAGCAGAAAGCACTCCTGAATGACCAAATCGCTCTAGCGGTAGAACTTGATAAGCCGCTCATTATCCACTCGCGCCCGAGCAAAGGGACGCAGGACGCGTACCATGATCTCATCGGAATCTTGAAAGAAGCGAAAGCGATACACCCGAATCTTCGCGGGGACATCCATTTCTTCGTGGGCGGCGTTGCTGAAGCGCGTGCATTCATTGAACTTGGCTTCACCATCTCCTTTACGGCAGTCATAACCTTCGCGCGTGACTACGACGAGGTCATACGAGCCGTACCGCTTGCATCTATCCTCTCTGAAACGGATGCGCCGTATCTCGCGCCCCATAGTCGCCGCGGGGAGCGCAATGACCCGCTCGCCGTTATTGAAGTGGTTTCTAAGATAGCTTCTATTCGAGGCGAAGACCCTGAAATGGTCCGTCAGGCACTTCTTACAAACACCCAGAGTCTTTTTAGTTTACCTTAGTATCGCCTATAGGCCACCATAAGGTAAAGTGCACTTGTATTTGGTGTGACAGGGTGCTAGGATGCGGGAATTATGGCTAAGAATCAAGGTGAAGAGCGAGAAGACGAGCACGAGGACACGGCTGAACCCCGTGTATATGAGTTCGGCTTCCACCTTAACCCCGAGCTTCCCACCGAGGAAGTGAAGAAGGAGTACCGGGGAATACGCTCCCTTATCGCTTCTAAGGGGACCCTTATTGCCGAGGGCGAACCACACAAGGTTCAGCTCGCTTACACCATTTCCCGCCAAGAGACCGCGGGACGCCGCGACTTTGACTCCGCGTATTTCTCCTGGATTGTGTACGAAGCAACAGCAGAGAACCATGCGGAGATAGTAACGACGGCAGGCGCTAACTCGCGCATTGTCCGTTTCATTGACCTCATCACGACGAAGGATGCCGCACGCCACTCGGTTGAGATGCGCGAACTTTCTCTGAAGGTTCCGGAGCGCGAAGGGGTTACAGACGAAGTCGCCGCGAATACGGAGCTTGATGCCGCGCTGGAGAATGTTGTTGTATAATACTTCTAATATATACCTGTATGTACCTCAACAAAGTATTTCTCTACGGCAATCTCACCCGCGACCCGGAGCTGAAAGCGCTTCCCTCGGGGAGCCAGGTCGCGAACTTCGGTCTTGCGACAAACCGTACCTACAAGGATAAGACCGGGGCGAAGCAGGAGGCAACGGAGTTTCATAATATTGTCGCCTTCGGCCGTACCGCAGAAGTCATCGCGCAGTACATGAAGAAGGGTCGCCCCATCTTCGTTGAAGGACGCATCCAGACGCGCTCGTGGGAAGGGAAGGAGGACGGCAAGAAGCAGTATCGCACCGAGATAGTCGTGGACAACTTCCAGTTCGGTGCTGACGGCGGTAAGGGCGCTTCTTCGCGCGCATCGGGCAATGAAGAACAGCCAGCCCCAAGCGACGCCGAGACGATTAAGTACCCGGACGAAGAAATTAACCCAGAGGACATTCCATTTTAACTACAACCTACCAGCTACTAACTGAATTCTTATGGCATATCAAGCTGAACGCGAAGAGGTAGAGATTAAGAAGTTTATTGACTACAAGGATGTGGCGTACCTGAAGCTCTTCACCAACCCGCACGCGAAGATGCTCTCCAAGAAGCGCACCGGCATTCCCGCAGGGAAACAGCGCGACATTATGCAGGCAATCAAGCGCGCCCGCTATATGGCGCTCCTCCCGTACGTCGCCGCGTAAGTGTTCTCCCCAGAGGGTAGTCCCTCTCCACTCTGGGGTATATACTTCTGGTATGAATAAATACACCGTTGGCCTCTTCCTGTCCCTTGCTCTACTCGCCACCCCAGTAACGGCACAAGCCATAACTAACACCAAGGGACTTTCTGCAGACCAAGTAAATACCATCGTCCAGCTCCTCCAGTCGTTTAATGTGGAGGCATCAATCATTGAGAAGGTGAAGGCATCACTCGGCGCCGCGACTTCAGCGGTAGAAAAGAGGTTCTGCCATACCTTTGAGAAAGACTTGACCGTGGGGAGTAAGGGGGATGAGGTTATAGCGCTTACCCAAGCTTTGAAGACCTCGGGCATTACCACCACGGGGGATGCTTCAAAATTCACTGAAAATAATGCCGGTGATGTGGTCGCCTTCCAAGCGAAGCACGGTATCCGCCAGACAGGATATGTCGGCCCGCTCACGCGCGCAAAGTTGAATGCGCTCTATCGGTGCCAGAATGGCGAATCGTCATCGCTTGTTCCAAAACCGACACAGAATCCGATACCCCCGAAAGAGTGCCCGTCTATCGTTACTCCGGCGTGTGTCGGTAAGGCAATTGTAGGTTCAGACGGTTGTATGATCGGATGGAAGTGCACTACGACCACGAGCGCGACATCAACCTCGTCATCCTACTAAGGTTCAGATTACGCCTTCTCAACACGTTCGGTGTAGAGACCAGTGTCGGTGTTGATGCGGACGATGTCGCCAGTATTGATGAAAAGCGGGACTTGTATCTTCGCGCCGCTCACAAGTTCGGCAAGCTTGCTCCCGCCCGAGACAGTGTTGCCTTTGACGGCCGGCGGGGAATCCTTCACTTCAAGGTCAACTTTGACCGATATCTTTATCGTCATCGGCTTCTCTTCGTGGGTGAGGACCTCAACAACGCTATTTGATATCAGCCACTGAACCTTATCGTGCACCACCTCTTCAGGGAATGAGAAACGGTTTTTCAGATTGCCAACCTCGGCAAACCAACTCTCGCCCTTGTTCGTGTAGAGATAGACCGCCTGCATCGTGTCCACCTCCGCCTCATTCATAGTCTCGTTCTGGTGGAACGAGATTTCAATAACCTTGCCGGAGACGAGATGGCGTAGCTTGGTCTGATTTACCGGCTTACGCATCTGCATACGGAAGATATGGGACGACAAGACCTCGTAAGGCTCGTTATTGTAGGTAATGATGCATTTCGGGAGGATTTCGTTGTAGGAGAGGACAGCCATAGGTCTGAAACTACTGGTGAATAAGTGTTGTTATAAAAAGTGCCGCCAAGGGCGGATTCGTGTATGCTAGCAGACATTATGAGTTTTTCAACCACGGAGCTCGTAACGCTCACTGATGCGGAGGTACTTGCCCGCTCGGAGCGGGAGCCCGACCTCTTCGCCATCCTCGTCCGCCGCTATGAGGC
>MFMD01000036.1:0-24832 GCA_001781715.1 Candidatus Kaiserbacteria bacterium RIFCSPLOWO2_01_FULL_55_19
AGAATCTTGACGCGAACAAGCGTCAGGCGCTCTTCGGCATCGTGCAGGGCGGGAGGCACGAGGACTTGCGCAGGGAGTCGGCGCGTGAGATCGCCTCGCTTGGTTTTGACGGCATCGGCATCGGGGGCTCCTTCAGCAAAGAGGATATGCGCGGGGCGCTCTCCGCGGCAGTGGGGGAACTCCCCGAGGAGTTGCCGCGCCACTTCCTCGGCATCGGCGAGCCCGGAGATATTTTAGAAGGCGTTGCTCAAGGCATGGACCTCTTTGACTGTGTCGCGGCAACGCGCATCGGGCGCCACGGCTCCATCTACACCCATCACGGCATCATTCATCTAACAGGGGAGAAGTACAGAAATGATTTTGGGCCGCTTGACCCGGGACGTACCGTTCCCGGTACCGAACCCTTTACCCGCGCCTATATCGCGCATCTCATCCGCGCCAAAGAGATGCTCGGCGCCATCATCTGTTCAACGCATAATGTCGGCTTCATCCTCAATCTTGTTGCGGGTGCTCGGCAGGCAATCCTTGAGGGACGATTTGATGAGTACCGGAAGGGATTCTTAAGTAACTACTATAGAAAATAAAAAGGCAGGTCCTCCGGACCTGCCTTTGTCTTTGCGCGCGCTCATCATGCGGGAACGAGTCCCATCCGAAAGCCGTTCGGCATGCGAATGACGAGGGCGCTTGCCAGTCTTCCTACACGCGACCTCCTGAAGGAAAGTGGAATCGAACAAAATAGTGATAGCATTTCCGTCTGGAAAGTCAATCAACTCCTACATTATTAAAAATAAAACGGCCCACGTCTCCGTGGGTCGTTGTGCTCTCTAGCTCTCGGCATCAGCCGGCGCCCTTGAGCAACATTTCTTCCGCCTCTTTCAGCGGAACCTTGTGCAGGAGCGCGACGCCCGCCGCGGCATGTCCGAACAGCTCGTACGTGTGGACCTTGCCGAACAAATCGAACGATATGCCCGAGGTTGTCATGCTGTGGACTCGGCGAGCGACTTCCTCGCGTGTTGTTGCAGTAGCCATAATTCCTCCATAGGTGGTCCGATGGAAAACCGTGCAGAACTGCGGGAATTATTATATACTTTACCTATGCAAAGTCAATTCACGCTCCACCTGCCGTTTCAGCCCGCGGGCGACCAGCCGGCGGCGATAGAGGCGCTCATGCGAGGACTGAAAGAAGGTATGCACCACCAAACGCTCTTTGGGGTGACCGGAAGCGGGAAGACGTTTACGATGGCAAATGTCATCGCGAAGAATGACAAGCCGACCTTGGTGCTCGCGCACAACAAGACACTCGCCGCCCAGCTCGCACAGGAGTATCGTGAATTCTTCCCAAAGAACGTGGTGCATTACTTCGTTTCGTACTACGATTACTATCAACCGGAGGCCTATATCGCGCACTCGGACACCTATATTGAGAAAGAGGCGATGATTAATGCCGAGATAGACCGCCTGCGCCACGCGGCAACGCAGGCCCTGCTCACGCGCAAGGATGTCATCATTGTTGCTTCAGTTTCTGCTATCTACGGTCTCGGTTCGCCCGAGGAATATGAGAAAGTGCATGTCAAAATAGAGATGCAGGAGGCAGTAGCAGGAGGCAGGGGAGGGCTCATCAGGAAGCTTGTGGGCATCTATTTTGAACGCACGAATGCTGACCTCAATCCAGGACATCTCCGCGCCATTGGTAACTCGCTTGAGTTTATGCCGGTCAACGAGCGGGTGATGTATAAGGTGATATTTGATAATGATGTTGTCGCGCGTATAGAAAAACTTGACCCTGTCTCGCGCGCCAAGATGGCGGAGCCGAAGTCGGTCTTCGTCTTCCCAGCGAAGCACTTCGTCAGTAGCGAAGAGGAGCGCGCTCGTGCGATAGAAGATATTAAGCTGGAACTTGATGAACAGCTAGCAAAGTTTAAGAGAGAAGAGAAGCCGCTTGAGCATGAGCGCTTGAAACGTCGCACGCTCCACGACCTCGCTCTCATCCGCGAGCTCGGCTACACGAGCGGAATTGAGAATTACTCCCGCCACTTTGACGGGCGCGCTCCGGGCGAGCCGCCCTTCACGCTCCTCTCCTATTTCCCACATAAGAAAGACGGTTCTGCGGATTTCCTTACGGTCATAGACGAGTCTCATGTGACCGTGCCGCAGATAGGCGGAATGTATGCGGGCGATAAGTCGCGTAAGGATGTGCTCGTTGAATACGGCTTCCGTCTCCCATCGGCGCGCGATAACCGACCACTCCGGTTTGAAGAGTTTGAGGAGCGCGTGGGGCAGGTGCTCTACACCAGCGCGACACCGGGGCCGTATGAAAAGAAACATTCAGAACAGATAGTGGAGCAAGTGATTCGTCCAACTGGCCTCATAGACCCCGAGCTCACCGTACGCCCCGTCTCCGAAGGACATCCGATGTCGCGGCCCGAAGTTGGACATCGGATGTCCAACTACCCGGGGCAGATTGCCGACTTTATCGCTGAAGCGGAGATAGTGATTAAGCGGAGCGGGCGCGCGCTCGCCACCACGCTGACCAAGCAGATGGCAGAGGATCTCGCCGCCTTCCTGCGCGAGAAGGGGATGAAGGCAGAGTATCTCCATTCGGACGTGAAGACGATTGACCGCATAGATATCCTGACCAAGTTCCGAAAGGGAGGATTTGATATCCTCGTCGGGGTGAACCTGCTTCGCGAGGGGCTGGATCTGCCCGAGGTGGAGCTTGTCGGGATATTAGACGCAGATAAAGAGGGATTCCTGCGGAGCGAGACCTCGCTTATCCAGACCATCGGGCGCGCCGCCCGGAACGTGCTCGGCAGGGTCATCCTCTACGCCGACCAGATGACGGGCTCGCTTGACCGCGCTATCGGCGAGACGAACCGCCGTAGAGAAAAGCAGATAGCGTACAACACGAAGCACGGCATCACCCCGCTCACGATTAAGAAAGAGATTCACGACATCGCCGCGTCTATGCGCACTGAGCACCAGCGCACGATTGACGAGCTCCTCGTGCTGGACACGCTTGCTTACAAGGACGACCCGAAAGCATTTATCAAACGAAAGAAGGAAGAGATGGCAGAGGCGGTAGAGCAGCTGGACTTCGAGACCGCCGCACTTATCAGGGACGAAATCTACAAGCTGGAAGGCACCGGCCCCAAGGCCCGCAAACCCCGCACCCGCAAACCTTTGTCTGGTTAGAACTAGAAAAAGAAAATCTTGATAGCAATTGCCAGAACTAGAAGAAGGGTCACAATTGTCACCCAATTTATTTCCTTCAGTAATCCAAATAATCCCTCTTTTCAATAGGACTCATTTCTTAACTTTAGCATATCTGCTATACTCATACCGTACCTGCCCCGCCACGGGCGGGGATTTTCTATGAAAAAGACCAAAGATAAACCTATGAAAGACCTCAGAGGTCCTTCATCTGATGAGCGACCTCCGAGGTCGAATGCGCACCGGCACGGAAGCGATTGGCTCGTGGTGAAAGGTGCGCGTACCCACAACTTGAAGAACATTACGGTAGAGATGCCGCGTGGCGCGATGAGCGTCATCACCGGCCTCTCGGGGAGCGGTAAGTCCTCGCTCGCCTTTGACACCATCTTCGCCGAGGGGCAGCGGCGCTATGTAGAATCGCTCTCCGCATACGCGCGACAATTCCTGAATCAGATGGCGAAGCCGGATGTGGACGAGATTGTCGGGCTCTCGCCAGCAATTTCTATAGACCAGAAGAGCCGTTCCAATAACCCGCGCTCTACGGTGGCGACCGTGACCGAGATTTATGACTACCTGCGCGTCTTGTACGCGCGCGCCGGTCAGCCGTACTGCATTCATCACGATGTGCCCATAGTGCGCCTCTCCAAGGAGGAGATGATTAAACTCGTCTTTCAGCGAGTGGAGGCAGGGAGCAGGAGCAGTATGCAGGGACCCGAAGTGCTTGGTGTGGCGGTTGATAAACGCGCAGTCACTGTGTATGCACCAGTTGTTGTGGGGAGAAAGGGCGAGTATTATCAGCTCCTCTACGACCTGCTTAGTAAGGGGTATGAAAAAGTTGTCGTTGATGGGAAGGTGCATTCGCTCCGGGAGAAGATTGTAATGGAGCGCAATAAGGTGCACAGCATTGATGCGATTGTGGACTCTATCTTCGTTTCTGAATTCGCTCGTTCCACACAGGGCGCGCGCGAACGGCTCTCGGAGGCGCTTGAGCTCGCGCTGAAGCAGTCCGATGGACTGGTGAAGATTAAGCACGCCGACGGTACGCTGGAGACGCTCTCGGCGAAGTTCATCTGCCCCGAGGACGGTGCATCGTTCCCCGAGGTGGAGCCACGCCTCTTCTCCTTCAACTCGCCCTACGGCGCTTGCCCTGCCTGCCACGGCCTCGGTACAGAGTCCCTTTTCTCTGAAGCGGTATGCCCCGTCTGTGAGGGGAAACGACTGCGCCCCGAAGCATTGCGCGTGTATCTCAAGAGCAAGAAGGATAAGACACTGGGCTCGAGCATTGTGGACTTCACCAATATGTCCATCCGCGAAGCAAAGGATTTCGTAGATACCATCCAGCTTTCGGAGATGAAGCAGGATATCGCATTCCCTATTTTGAAAGAGATAGACAGTCGTCTCACCTTTATGTTGAATGTCGGTCTGGACTATCTCACCCTGAATCGCTCGGCCGCAACCCTTTCGGGTGGCGAGGCACAGCGCATCCGCCTCGCCTCACAGCTCGGGAGTGGGCTTACGGGTGCCTTGTATGTGCTTGACGAACCGACTATCGGGCTCCATCAGCGCGATAATGACCGCCTCATCAAGACCCTTCTTACGCTCAAAGAACTCGGGAATACGATTATCGTCGTTGAGCACGACGAGGACACCATCTACTCCGCTGACTACCTCGTAGACATTGGTCCGGGCGCGGGCATACACGGAGGAACCGTCGTGGCCTCCGGTTGGTTAGACGATTTACTTACTGCGAAGAAGAATGACTCGGACTCGCTCACGCTTTCATACTTGCGACAGGAGAAGGAAATACCAATGCCCGAGAAACGGCGCACGAGCGAGAAGGGTGCGATTAAAGTGCGCGGAGCGACCCTCCACAATCTGGTGAACCAGAATATTGATGTACCGCTCGGGAAGCTCGTCTGCATCACCGGCGTCTCGGGGAGCGGGAAGTCCACCTTCCTCTACGATATTTTGCATCGCAACATCGCGGCGCGCTTCGCCCGCCGCGAGGCGAAACTTGAGCACATCGCTTCCTTAACCGGTACCGAGTATGTCGGGCGCGCCGTACTCATTGACCAGTCGCCCATCGGCCGTACCCCGCGTTCTAACCCAGCGACCTATACAGGCGCTTTTACCCATATCCGCGATCTTTTCGCCGCCACCCCCGAGGCGCGCGCGAGAGGATGGAAGCCGGGCCGCTTTTCCTTCAATGTCCCCGGTGGCCGCTGCGAGGCGTGCCAAGGGAACGGCTCTATCGCGGTAGAGATGCACTTCTTGCCGACCGTGTATGTGACCTGTGATATCTGCATGGGCATGCGATTTATGAAGGAGACGCTGGAGATTACCTTCCGCGGGAAGAATATCTATGAGGTGCTCCAGATGACGATTGAGGAGGCGGAGAAATTCTTCGGCGACATTCCGGCGATCAACGACCGCCTAATGAGTCTTAATTCAACCGGGCTCCAGTATCTCACACTTGGACAGAGCGCAACGACGCTTTCGGGTGGCGAAGCGCAACGCGTGAAGATCGCGAGCGAGCTTTACCGCTCGCAGACGATGAAGACGATTTACTTGCTTGATGAACCAACAGTCGGTCTCCACTACGAGGATGTACACAAATTGATTGAAATCCTCCAAGAGCTTGTGCGGCGTGGGAATACAGTCGTCGTCATTGAACACAATCTCGATGTCGTGAAGAGCGCTGACCACATCATTGACTTCGGCCCCGAGGGCGGGCAGGGCGGTGGTAAAATCGTTGCCAAGGGTACGCCCGAAGAAGTCGCCGACACAGACGGCTCTTATACCGGCGAATATCTTGCAAGAGCTCTCAAACATCATGCAAAAAAGCGATCTGCGTAAATTAAATCTGCCGGATGTGCCGGGCGTATATCTCTTCAAACAGGGGAGGAAGGTGTTGTATGTCGGCAAGGCGACATCGCTCCGCGATCGCGTGCACTCCTATTTTGACGATGACCTTATAGCGACACGCGGGCCGCGCGTCGTGGATATGGTGACGAAGGCCGATCGCGTGAGTTATGAGCCGACACCAACCGTGCTTGAGGCGCTGGTGCGCGAGGCGGCGCTTATCAAGAAGTATTGTCCGAGTGCAAATGTGGATGGGAAAGATGACAAAACCTTTCTCTATGCAGTCATCACGAAGGAGGCGATACCGCGCGTGCTCGCTGTGCGCGGGAAAGATATAGATTTTCAGAGCAAAACCTACAACCTACAAACTACAATCTACAAACTGAAATCCATTTACGGACCGTTCCCGTCGGGCGCGCAGCTGCGCGAGGGTCTGCGGCTCATCCGCCGCATCTTTCCCTTCTTTGATATGTCGAAGCCGCTGGGAGCGAAAAGTAAGCATCAAGCGGCGAAGATAGAATTTAATACACAGATTAAACAGTACCCGCGCTCGTATGACGCGAGAGAATACGCGCGTACGATACGGCGCGTGATGCTCTTCTTAAGCGGGCGGGGAAAGGAGTTGCGCACCATGCTTGAGCGGGAGATGCGGCAGGCCGCAAAGGACGAACGCTTTGAGGATGCGGCGGAGGCGCGCCGCGAACTTTTCGCACTCAATCATATCCAGGATGTTTCTCTCATCAAGGACGAAGACGGATATCAAAAGAATGTACCGGTCGGTACAAAGCTTGGATACCGGATTGAAGCGTATGACACAGCACATCTCTCGGGGACGAACGCCATCGGCGTGATGACGGTAGTTGTTGACGGAGCGCCGGTTAAGAAGGAGTATCGAACCTTCCGTATTCGCGGCGTGCAAAAGAATGACGACGTCGCTTCGCTCACCGAGATTCTCTCTCG
The DNA here is from genome assembly GCA_001781715.1 of Candidatus Kaiserbacteria bacterium RIFCSPLOWO2_01_FULL_55_19. Taxonomy (GTDB): domain Bacteria; phylum Patescibacteriota; class Minisyncoccia; order Phycocordibacterales; family Phycocordibacteraceae; genus C7867-001. The sequence goes on from MFMD01000036.1 coordinate 7,033, forward strand.
CCGTTTGAAGCACCCCGAATGGCCGTTCCCGCAGGTTGTCATTGTTGACGGCGGAGTAGCCCAGAAGAGAGCGGCAGAGCGCGTACTCTCGAAAGAGGGCATTGCTATTACTGTCGCAGCGGTAGTAAAGGATGAGCGACATCGTCCACGCGAGGTTATCGGTGCGCGCCGCGCCGGCATCAGCGAAGTCGATGCGGTTCTCGCTAACAGCGAAGCGCACCGCTTCTCGCTCTCTCGCCATCGAATGGCTCGCTCGCGAGAGATGCACTCGAAGTGATTTGATATACACAGCACACAGAGAGACGCCGAGGCCTCGGTGTAGAATCAAGCTATGAAAACAAAAGCAGTGCGCAGTGCCATCACCGGGCGGTTTGTCCACAAAGGGAAGGCGACCGCCAATCCAAAAACGACCGTCACGCAAACACTTAGAACCGCAGGGCGGAAGCGCGGCTAGTTTGTCCTTGGTATACTGAGGTGATGCAAACCGTTGTTGGGGTACTGCGGGGCGGGCCGTCGCGCGAGCATGATATCTCGCTCAAGTCCGGCGCCGCGATACTCGCGCATCTCCCGGCAGACCGGTATATCACGCGCGATATTTATATCCACAGAAACGGAGAGTGGTACGATCGCGGCAAGCCAGTCGCACCCGAACGCATCCTACGTCAACTTGATGTCGTACTCATCGGGCTCCACGGCGAGTATGGCGAGGATGGGGAAGTGCAAAAGGTCCTTTCTCGCTTCGGCGTTCCTTATGCCGGTGCAGATTCCTTCGGCTCCTATCTCGCGATGCATAAGATGATGGCGAAGCTGCGGGCGAAAGAAGCCGGACTGCTCACGCCGGAATCTCACTACATCGAGCGCGCCGAAGACAGCGAGGCGGGCGCGCGCGAAGCGATACGCAGGTTCCATCAGCCGGTTGTAGTGAAGCCGGTCGGCTGGGGCTCTTCTATCGGGGTGTCCATTGTGGGCGGGTACGCGCCCGTGGTCGCTGCTGTCAAGCAGCTTTTTGCCGATGGCGCTACCGGCGTGCTCGTAGAGGATCTCGTTCGCGGCAAGGAGGCGACGGTCAGCGTTGTTGAGAACCTTCGCGGACAAGCGTTGTATTCTCTCCCACCCACAGAAATCATTCCTCCCGAGGATGATTTCTTCTCCTACGGCGCAAAGTATTCTGGCGCGACGCGTGAAATCTGCCCGGGGAACTTCTCTCGTGTTGCCTCTGAAGAGCTTCAGCGTTTGGCGAAGGTAATGCATCGTGCTCTCGGCCTGCGTCATTACTCCCGAAGCGACTTTATCGTCGCACCGAAGGGCATTTATTATCTGGAGACCAATACGCTCCCGGGCCTCACGACCGAATCGCTTCTGCCAAAGTCGCTCGCCGCGGTAGGCGTTACCTTCCGCGATTTCCTCTCGCATCTGGTCAACCTCGCCCTCTCGCGTTAGAGTAAAAAGCGCTCGGGCCTGTAGCTCAATTGGTAGAGCGCCTCATTTGCAATGAGGAGGTAACCGGTTCGAAACCGGTCAGGTCCACAAATTATATGAAGAAGATAATTGTCGCTTCAAAGAATCCAGTCAAAATAGCAGCTGCGCTCAGTGGTTTCCAGAAGATGTTTCCGCATGAGACGTTTGAGGTTGAGGGGGTATCAGCCCCTTCTGGCGTCGGCGAACAACCGCGGAACGATACAGAAACGTTCACGGGTGCTCGCAATAGGGCGCAAAACGCTTCTAAAGAGGTCATCACTGCGGATTACTGGGTTGGTATTGAAGGTGGTATTGAAGAAAAGAATTCTGCTATGGAGGCGTTTGCATGGGTTGTTATACAGGCAAAAGGCGGCGCATATGGGAAGGGAAGAACAGGGACCTTTTTCTTGCCGCCAAAAATTGCTGAATTGATACAACAAGGGAAAGAGTTGGGGGAGGCAGACGACATTGTGTTTGGCAGAAGCAATTCAAAGCAAGGAAATGGAGCGGTAGGTATCTTGACGGGCGATGTGGTAGATAGAACCAAATACTATACGGAAGCCGTGGTATTCGCACTTATTCCGTTTAAAAACATCGAACTATATTAATATCTTTGTCGGGCCGCCGGGAATCGAACCCGGTCTGCACGAACCCGAATCGTGCGTACTACCGGCATACTCCGGCCCGGTGCGCTCCACAAGATTCGAACTTGTGACCTTTCGCGTGTGAGGCGAACGCTCTAACCAACTGAGCTAGGAGCGCGCAAGAGCACAATATCACATCGGGCTACCGGGAATCGAACCCGGACTGCATGACCCCCAGCCATGCGTACTACCACTATACGATAGCCCGTTATTTTCCAACTATATCGTACTCGTGTTAAAATCGCCCGCACGGGCCTATAGTAAAGTGGTATTACACGTCATTCGCATTGACGAGGCGCGGGTTCGATTCCCGCTAGGTCCACAGTACGCTATACGATTTTCAGCGTATGAAGCAGGAAGAATCCGGCAATCATGCACACCGATAAGATGACAGCGACGGCTTCAGCGATGATAAACGCCGAGAGCCGCGGCGTATCACGCTTCAGCCGGAAGATGATGCTGAAGAAGGCGAATGTCCCGAGCGCAAGGACTCCTTTGCCGAGCCAGTGATGATAAAAAGTCACTTTGAGCCAATCCTTCAGCGCAGGGATTTCTTCTGCACCGACAATAAGTGCGGCGAGAAGAAGAACGGTAACGATTGTCGCAATCGCAGTTGAACGAATCCACAGGGCAAGAGGTGAGGGCATCATATGGAGCCGGAGACAATAATACCCGACGCGGCGGTCACGACTCCGACCACGAGCGCGACGAGCGTGAGAAATGCCGTACCCTTGCGCAGATTATCGTCATCCGGATTCATGCGCAAATATGTCGTGCAGAGCGCAATGGAGAGAGCCAGAAACGGTAGTACGAGAAAGATATGCTCCTTCGTCTCCATAAAGAAGGTGTGTGCGAAAGGCAGGGAGCCCGCGAGTATCCTTGGTTTGACGGCGGAGCCATAGTAGGTCACATAGTAGTATGCCGAAGTCGCCCACGAGAGGATGAACAACACAAAAGCCGACCACGCAAGGCGCGATACGAACACATAGTTGGGCGCTTTCTTGAGCAGGTGCATAAGCACGACATTGTGCATACCGATGGCGATAATACCGCCGAGGACATGAACGATAAGCAAAGCCGCAAGGGTTGTTGTCATATGGTTGTTGGGGCGTGCAAGCGAGTGCGAATCCAGCGCAGGATAACACCCACGAGCAGGGTAGCAAGCGCGTAGTACATAAATAGTTCGCCATACGTAGCATCGGTTTTACCAATGACTCCGAGGACGAGTGCGGCATACCATGAGGTGAGTGATATGGCAGAGCCGATTGCCAGCGGCATGATGCGCGCCTGCAGGAGAAGTGCGTTCCCGACAAGAATCCCAATGATGGTCATCTTCGCCCAAAATGAAGGGCTAGTGAGAGCTCCCACATGCTCCGTCAGACGGAAGTAGAGCAGAAAGGCAAAGCCGGAGATAACGAGGAGGAAGAGTCCTGTCCGCAGTACGGTATACGTTACCGCAAGAGTCCTCCGCTCATCGTCTGTGAGGATATTGTCGCTGTTGAAGCGCGTGTAATAGATTTCGGCAAAGGTTGCCGCGCCAACGCCGAGGACGGTGCCCACCACATGCATGATTATGAAAGATTCGTAGAGTGTCATATGCCTTGAGAGCCCAGCTCCTGCACCTGTGCCACCCATGCGGCGTGCTTTGCGGCATCCGGATGCTCGCACGGACCCATGGTTGTCACCTGCGCGCTCATACCGGAGAAACCGAGGATGCCGCGCGATATCTCGTTTGTATAATCGCCGTACTTCAGGCGCGTCATAAAGGGACTCTGCGCTCCGTCAACGACGATGACACGCGCCGTTTTCCCTTTCAGCAGCTCTGCAATGTCGTGATTCTCTTTGCTGAAGGAAAAGGCAAAGTCAGGGAGCCACATTCGGTCAAACATTCCTTTCAAGAGCGCGGGCATACTTGTCCACCAATTCGGGTAGAGAATCACCACATGGTCGGCCCAGCGTATGTTCTCTTGCACGGTGACGAGATCGGGCTCCAGGGGCTGTATCTCGCGGTATCCCTTATGCAAAATCGGGTCGAACTTCAACTCGCCAAGGTTAAGTCGTCTCACTTCATGACTTGCAGCGCGCGCTGCATGCTCGTAGGCATCGGCAAGTTCCGCTGTGAATCCTTGAGTATGAGAATGTCCAAGAAGTACGAAAATCTTGCGCGGATGATTCATAATCTTAGTATACCCTCTTGAGCAACAGAAGGAAGGGAAGTACAGTGGAGTAAAGGGCCTATGGTGAAGCGGTATCACGCATCCATGGCATGGATGAAGTCGGGGTTCGACTCCCCGTAGGTCCACAAAAATAAAGCGCCTGCGAGGCGGAGCCTCGCAGGCGGGTTGAATCATTCATTCAATACGGTTCCATGTCGGATCAACGGATTCGATGCTAACGATGCAATTCCCGTGAGAGTTGAAGCGGACGCGGAACGCCCGTGTATAGTTGTATCGGTCGTCATCGATATAGAACATCCTCTTCACGGTGACAATTTTTGTGTGCGGGTCGGAGGTGTCGTCGATGACGCTGAACAGAGTGCACGCACAGCCGTCGTTCTCACCGGAAACTGGATTCGCCAATATCTGACGGACAATTTCTTGTCCCCGCTCCCCCTTGTTGTCGAAGACTCCGAAAATAGAAGCTCCATCGGGAATGAGCGCCCGCAGAATGCCGATACTCGTTTCTGCGACGCCGCGGAACCATTGAACGACGGCGTTGCGGGGTGTGTCGCTACATTGTTTGATACTCCCATCGTCACGGACTGTTGTTGCACACGACGAGAGGAGTATCGATGCGGCTACTGTCATGAGGAACCTCACTGCAAACGGTCTCATCGCATCTCCTCCTTTAAGCGAAATTGCGGGTGGTGGAAGGTACTTCTGCTTAGACTACAATACAATACATTCTGGACATAAACACACCGTCCGCCAAAGGCGGGCGGTGTGTTCACGCAGGAGCCCCTGATTAGCTCAAATGCGGACCGATGAGACTTCCCATCTCGAACATCGTCACTTCGCCCTTGCCAAAAATGGCCTTAAGCTTCTCGTCGCAAAGGATATTACGCTTATTCTCCGGATTCTGGAGATTATGATTCTTGATGTATACCCAAAGCTGTTTAACGACTTCGGTGCGAGGCATTGGCCCCTTGCCCACAACTGCCTCAAGGTCGGCTGAGAGCTTCTGTGGTTTTGCGAATGCTGAATTTGTTGCCATAGTGAATGTTACTGGTATTAAGACTAACTTCCCCCAGTATATAGCATAGGAAAGCCTGTTTCCACAGGGCCGTGGACTATTCCCCTTGGGGGCTTGCGACGTCCACAGAAGGCGTATACTGGGGCATATGAGCTTCAACGAGGATGGCGGGAACGAAGGGAACGGGGGGATGCGGGTGCCCCCGCGCCATGACATACCCCACTATTACGGTAATGAGTCGCGGGCGCTCTTTGTCGCGGGCGCCGTAGTGCTTGTCATCGCACAGTCAACCGGCGCCGACCTACCGCTCTCAACCGGCGCCGCTGTGATGGCGGCGGTACTCCTTGTTGTCGCCGCGGGGATTACTAATCCCGCACAAGGGTGGATTCATTGGCTGAACGCATTCATCGCCATCTACGGAGTGCTCCTCTTCGGCACAACTGCCATCAGCCACTACCGTTCGGGTATAAGCATCTTTAACCCTTCGTTCTTCTATATTGAGGCGCTTACGCTCATCGCTCTCATCGCGCTCTACTTCACGACCCGCACCATTCGGGGATTCCATCTGCGCGATACCCTTTGATAGAGGCGAAAACCGTCTCCGTGCTACACTTTCTCTATGTCTATCCAGAGTTTTCTCCTCAATCAGTACACGAAGTGGAAGTTGAAGGATGTTCCCGAGGCGCAGCGCGAGCAGATGACCGCGCTCGTGATTAAGGATCCGCAACTCTTTAAGAAAATCGGTGAGGAGATTGAACGCCGCAAGAAGGGCGGCGAGAGCGAGACGAAAGCGGCGCTTGAAGTGATGAAGAAGTACCGTACCGAGCTTGCCGCGCTCATGCAACGATAATATGCTGCCCTTCATCTTTCTCCTTGTTTTCTTTCAGGCGCTTGGCGCGCTCGTCGGCGCATTTTCAGCAGTGTGGAGCGAGCTCGCTTATGTGCGGATGATGCGAGACGGGCGGATTGACCACGCCGAGCGCGCGCATCTAGACTACATTGGACACGGTCTGCGCTGGGGTATGTCGCTCCTCTTTCTCGCCTCGTTCGGCTTAGTAGTCGTCTCCTACCTCCTTCAGGCAGCGACACAGCCGGCGCTCACTGCTCAGTACTGGCTCTTCATCATGCTCGGTCTTCTGGTGACGACGGCATCGTGGGCACTCTCGCGAAAACAGGTCTCTTTCAAGTTGGGTACCGCCGTCACTTTCACCGGATGGTGGTTTCTCGTCTTTCTTACGCTCGGTCAGATGCCGCCGCTCTCCTTCGGCGCGAGCATTGCCTTCTTCGTTATTGCAACGGCGATCTTCTACGCTCTGCTCCACTATGCGCGACTTCTTATGGTGCGCGGGAAATAGTGGCAGAGCGGGACAAAATCCTGTAGGTTGGGAAGATGTTGAAGATAGGAATTGTCGGATTGCCGAACGTGGGGAAGTCCACGCTTTTTAATGCACTCACGAAAGCGTCAGTACCGGCGGAGAATTACCCGTTCTGCACCATTGACCCTTCGGTCGGTGTTGTTGGCGTGCCCGATGCGCGACTCGCGCTCCTCACTCAGTTCTCAAAGAGCGCGAAGACCATCCCTGCCGCGATAGAGTTCGTGGATATTGCGGGGCTAGTGAAGGGTGCCGCCGAAGGGGAAGGGCTCGGGAATCAATTTCTCGCGAATATCCGCGAGACCGACGCAATCCTCCAAGTCGTCCGCTTCTTTGATGACCCGAATATCGTCCATGTGGACAGCGAAGTGGAGCCCTATAAGGATATTGAGGTGATTAACCTGGAGCTTGCGCTCGCTGACGGGGAACAAGTTAGGAAACGCCGGGATAAGATTGCGGGCGATATTAGGTCCGGCCGGGAGGAGTTTGTTGCCGAAGATGCCGCGCTCGCCAAGGTGATGCAGGCCTTTGCGGCAGGGAAGCTCGCGCTCCATGCAGGCCTCACCGAGGACGAGAAGAAGCTCGTGGCGCACCTAAATCTCCTCACGATGAAGCCGATTCTCTATGCGCTGAACAGGAAAAGTGGCGGACACAATCTGGACGAGCTTGCAGATGGGCGCGCCGAGCGCGCCTATGACCTCATCAAAATGCTTGGAGGCCGGTACATCTTCCTTGATGCGGCGACGGAGCGGGAACTGAACGATGTTGCGGATGACGACCGCGAGGGATTCCGCCAAGAGCTCGACGTCTCCGAAGACGGTCTTGCTGGGCTTATCCGCGGTGCCTATGAAACGCTCGGGCTTATTTCATTCTTCACCACCGGAGAGGACGAGACGCGTGCATGGACGATTACGAGGGGGAGTACCGCGCCCGTGGCGGGCGCGGCAATTCACAACGACTTCCTCACGAAATTCATCCGCGCTGAAGTAGTCTCTACGGACGATCTTCTCGCCGCTGGTAGCTACGCCGCCGCCCGCGAAGCCGCAAAAGTCGCTACCTGCGGCAAGGACTACATCGTCCGCGACGGCGATGTCATCATCTTCCTTCACGGATAAAAATGGTATAATCTGAATCTATGGACAAACCCAAAACAACAGCGAAGGATTTCTTCTTGTGGACGGGGGCGATGGTTACCTTTTATTGGAGCACTATCGCATTCATTCTCCTCACGTTCGATTACATTAACTACTCATTTCCGAACGCGCTTTCGTATTATCCCGCCGATCCATATCAGAGCGGCATTAGTTACGAAATGGCGTCTATCATTGTGCTGTTCCCAATCTATCTTCTTCTGATGAAGCTTATTCACGGAAATATTTCTCGGGACCCTTCTCGAAATGAAATTTGGGTTCGCCGCTGGGCGCTCATACTGACGCTCTTTGTTGCAGGCGTGGCGATAGCGGTTGACCTCATCATGCTTCTCACGACCTTCCTCAATGGCGAAGCGCTCACGATAGCGTTTTTGCTCAAAGTGCTCATCATCTTTCTTGTCGCGGCGGGAGTCTTTATGCACTTCATCGCTGACCTGAAAGGATATTGGGATACATTTCCGGCGCGAAGGAACATGGTGCGCATCGGCGTCGCGGTTCTCGCTGTCGCAACGATAGGTTCCGGCTTCTTTATTGTCGGGACGCCGGCAGAGGCCCGTCTCGCACGCTTTGACGCGCAGAAGGTGAGCGACCTTCAGAACATCCAGTCACAAGTTGTGTATTACTGGCAGGCGAAGCGAGCATTACCGGCAACGATTACTGACCTGAATAATTCGCTCAACTACGGCCCGATACCGGTGGACCCTGAAACAGGAGCGTCGTATGAGTATCAATCGACCGGAGCGCTCTCCTTCAAGCTTTGCGCCACCTTCAACGCACAGAGTCGTGGGAATCAGAATGCGTATTCCGAGACCCGAGTACTTGCACCGATGCCAGTTGATGCTAAAGGTATGCTCGCGGATAACTGGCAGCACTCCGCAGGTACGGTGTGTTTCGACCGCACCATTGACCCAAGCTTCTATCCGCCGCTAAAGAACTGAGTTTGAATGGAAAAGTACGATCATGGGAGCATAGAAAAAGCGGCCCAAGAAAAATGGGCAGAGCTTAATCTCTACACCACTAATCTCACAGACGAGTCCAAGGAACCCTACTATCTCCTCACCGAGTTCCCGTATCCCTCCGGCGACCTTCATATCGGCCATTGGTACGCCTTCGCGGTGACCGACATCTACGCGCGTCTCCTGCGCCAGCGCGGGAAGAATGTGCTCTTCCCGATAGGATTTGATGCCTTCGGCCTGCCCGCGGAAAATGCCGCGATTAAGAACAATCTGGACCCAAAGGAGTGGACATATACGAATATGGAGCGGATGCGCGAGCAAATCGCCAGCATGGGCGCATCATTTGATTGGAGCAAGGAGGTGGTGACCTGTGAGCCAAGCTACTACCAGTGGACGCAGTGGTTCTTTACCAAGTTCTTTGAGCATAAGCTCGCTGAACACCGTGAGGCACCAGTGAAGTGGTGTCCCGAGGACCAGACCGTACTTGCAAATGAACAAGTTATTGATGGTCACTGCGAACGGTGTGGCTCTGCGGTAGAGGAGAAGCGGCTCACGCAGTGGTTCTTGAAGATTACCGACTATGCCGAGCGCCTCTTGAATGGACTAGATGCGCTCCCGTGGCGCGAAGAGATTAAGGAAGCCCAGCGCGCATGGATTGGGAAGAGCGAAGGCGCGAAGCTGAAATTCAAGATAGCAGGAGTAGTAGGTAGTGAGCAGGAGATAGAAGTGTTTACCACACGCCCCGACACTATCTTTGGCGCCACGTATATAGTGCTTGCACCCGAGCATCCGCTCATAGCAGAGTTATTGAATGTCGGGACGTCGTACGTCCCGACATTAGGAAATCATGAAGTTGTCAAAGCGTATGTAAAAACAACTGCGCAAAAGACTGAGAGAGAGCGCAGTGAGAATAAAGAGAAGACGGGTGTGAATCTTGAGGGCGTTATGGCGATTAATCCGGCGACCAAGGAAGAAATCCCCATTTTCGTCGCTGACTATGTGCTCGCTTCCTACGGCACAGGCGCGGTGATGGCGGTTCCCGCCCATGACGAACGCGACTTTGAATTCGCACAGAAATTTAATCTACCTATCAAGCCAGTGATTATGGGTGGTGGCAGTGTTCAAATCGGATGGTCGATTGAAAAATGGGGAGACGAGTGGAACGATTGGTACGAAAAAGCAGGAAAGTTAATCAACTCGGGAGAATTCACAGGCAAGAACAGCGAAGAGGTGAAGTGGGATATTGTCGCGTTTGTCGGCGGAGAGAAGGCGACGCAGTACCGTATTCGCGACTGGCTCATCTCCCGCCAGCGCTACTGGGGCTGCCCCATCCCGATTGTGTATGACACGCTCGGGAAGCCGCATGCGATTTCTGCCGAACACTTGCCGTGGCTCCTGCCGACTGATGTTGACTTCACCCCAACAGGTCAAGCGCCGCTGGCTTCTTCCAAGGAGTTGAAGGAGCGGGTTACCAAGTTATTCGGCGAGGGATGGACGCCGGAGTATGACACGTTGGATACCTTCGCCGATTCCTCGTGGTACTTTCTGCGGTACCTGAACCCGAAGGATGTCCACAACTTCTCTGACGCCGCGCTGATGAAGAAGTGGCTCCCGATTAACCGCTACTCGGGCGGGAGCGAGCACACCACGATGCATCTCTTGTACGCGCGATTCTTTATGAAGGCACTTTATGACCTCGCACTCGTGTCGGTTGACGAACCGTTTACCGAGCGCTTCAACCGTGGACTCATTCTCGGTCCCGATGGCCAGAAGATGAGTAAGTCAAAAGGAAATGTCCTGAATCCCGATGAATTTGTGCAGAAGTATGGTGCAGACGCGGTACGCATCTATCTCGCCTTCATCGGCCCCTATAACGAGCCGGGAAGTTATCCGTGGAATCTGGACGGTGTTGCCGCAATGCGTAAGTTTCTTGAGCGTGTCACACGCCTCATTGAAAGGTTAGGACATCCGATGTCCAAGTCTGCGGAGGACATCGGATGTCCGGCCCACATTCAGCAGGCGCTTGGGCATGCCATAACGAAAGTTTCTGACGACAGTGATCGATTTAAGTTTAATACGGCTGTTTCGGCATTGATGACCCTTCTTAATGCACTTGAGGCGGAGCCGACAGTGTCATCTGGGACGGCAAAGATATTTACCATTCTGCTCGCGCCGTTTGCGCCGCATCTGGCTGAACATCTTTGGGAGAAGCTTGGCGGAGAGGGGAGTGTGCACCAACAGCCATGGCCAGTAGCGGCCGAAGCGGTTATTTCTGAGCGAGAAATTGTCGTACAGGTAAACGGCAAGCGCCGCGGCTCCGTCACACTGCCCGCTGACGCATCAGAGGCGGATGCCGTAACGGCCGCACGCGCCATCCCGACGGTTGTCGCGACGCTTGGTGGGAAAGAGCCCGTTCGGCAGGTCTATGTGCCTGGGAAAATCCTCAATTTTGTGGTGTAAGGGTCAGCTATTGACGCTTTACAGGGCATTTGCTATAAATTAGACCACATGACTAAGGCAAATTCGGCCGTGGGGCAGGGAAAGGGGAAAAACTCCCCAGTTGCTTCGTTCTCCTTTGACGGCGCCGCACTCGCGAAGCGCCTTCTTGCTACCGTGCCGGAGAGGGCCCGCGAGGTGCTTATCCGCCGCTTTGGCCTCGGGACAAGTGCCGAACGCGAGACGCTTGAGGCCATCGGCGATCGCTCCAGCATCACCCGTGAGCGTGTCCGTCAGATAGAGGCCGCCGGTCTTGACGCCGTCCGTGCGGGCAAGGTCTTTAAAGATGCGGCCCCCGCGTTTGAAGAAATCGCCAAATACATCCACTCGCTCGGTGCGATTGTGCCCGAGGAAATACTGCTCTCTGCACTTGGCAAGGATGAAAAGAGCCGCAATCGTTTCCGCTTTTTCCTGATGGTTAACTCCTCTTTTTTCCGCGAACGCGAGACGAATGATTTTCTTGCACGCTGGCATGTGGACAACACAACAGCAAAGCACATCCACGATGCTCTCACGAAACTCTACTCCTCTCTCTCTGACGATGAGGTGGTTCCTGAAGGGGAACTCCTTGACCGTTTTCTTGATGAACTGAAGAACGTCAACGATGCCTATAAGAACGAGGAGATTCTGAAGCGCTGGCTCTCGCTCTCTAAGCGTATCGGCAGCAATCCGCTCGCCGAGTGGGGCCGTACTTCTGCTCCTGCCATACGCATCAAAGGAATCCGCGACTATGCGTATCTGGCAGTGAAGCGCCATGGCAAGCCGATGCATTTCTCTATGGTTGCCAAGACCATCGGCACGCTGTTTTCTAAGAAGGCGCACATCGCCACGACGCATAACGAACTGATTAAAGACCCGCGCTTTGTTCTTGTCGGCCGCGGTCTCTACGCGCTTACCGAGTGGGGCTATAAGCCCGGCGTCGTGCGCGATGTTATTCGTGAGGCGCTGGAGAAGGGTGGACCGATGAAGAAAGACGATATCATCAAGCAGGTGAAGAAGGCGCGTTTTGTGAAGGACAATACAATTCTGGTTAACCTGAACGATTCCCGTTACTTTAAGAGGATGAAGGACGGCCGTTACGCAGCCGCGTAAGGGTAGTACACATCAAGAGGAGCGGCTCCGGAAGGAGCCGCTCCTCTTTGGTATACTGAGCGGATATGTTTCTCCCGTTCTACGATAAGCTTGCGGGTCTGGTGGCAGAATCGCGCGATACTGTCGGCGTCCGTCCGTTTCGCTGGCCGCCATTTATTGCGGGCGTCGTCCTCATTTTCATAGCGTACCTGTTCTTGCCGGCCCAAGTTGATCTGGCGCTTTCCCTCGTCCTTTTCTTGGCGCCCGTGTGGTTGCCGTTTCTTCTTGTCGGAGGCGCCTATCTCCTTTGGATTGTGATGCGGCGCTCGGAGTTTATCGCCAGCAAGCCCTATGTACTGCTTGAAATCAAGCTCCCGCGGAATCTGGTGAAGACGCCTCTCGCTATGGAGGCCGTGTTATCCGCCATGCACTACACGAAGGGCGAGAGCAATTGGTTCCAAACAGAATGGCAAGGCCAGGTACGTCCCTACTGGTCGCTTGAGATTGCGTCGTTTGAAGGGAAGGTCCACTTCTTTGTATGGACGCGCTCGGATTTCCGCCAACTGGTTGAGAACGCCTTTTATGCGCAATACCCTGGCGTACAGCTGGTTGAGACCCTTGATTACACACGCATGATAGATGCACAGCCCGAGGATTTTGCCATCTGGGGTTGTGACTACAAACATACAAAGCCAATCGATGCGTATCCCATCAAGACCTACGTTGAGTACGGGCTGGACAAGATACAAGAAGAGCCGGAACAAGTTGATCCATTTGCATCTCTGATTGAGTTTTTTGGTTCTATCGGCAAGGGTGAAAACCTCTGGCTACAATTCGTTTTCCGCGTTCACAAGGGCGAGAAGTACAATAAGCTCAATAAAGAAGGTAAGCCATATACTTGGCAAGACCAGGCGCTTGAGCAGATAGAGGAAATTCGCAAGAAAGCGGGTACCAAGAGCAAGTTCTTTGACCCCACGACCGGCAGGATGATTGAGACCGAAGGGTTCCCGAATCCGACTAAAGGGCAGATGGAGACCATCGCCGCAATTGAGCGGAATGTGTCTAAACTCGGCTTTGATGTCGGTGGTCGTGCCGTATACATTGCGGCACGCAATAAATTCAACGCCACCATGATTACCGGTATGATAGGCCTCTTCCGGTCTTTCACATCAGAAGGGTGGAACGGACTAAAACCGACCCATTTTGGCATGGAATTCAGCGACTATCCGTGGGAGTTCGGGAATGAACGCCGCAAAGATATCTTCCGGCGAAACATCGTACAGGCGTACCGTCGTCGGCAGTATTACCACGAGCCCTTTGATATGGGCGATGCGATGGTTATGAGTACCGAGGAGCTCGCCACCGTCTTCCATATCCCGTCCCAGTCCGTTCAGGCGCCGGGTCTCGTCCGTATCCAGTCGGCGACGCGCGAAGCTCCTTCCGATCTCCCCACCTAATTCTGCATGGATGCTCCCCGGCGTTACTTCCCGTTACTTCTCGCGTGCGCGAGTATTTTGATTTTATTCGGCGGCTGGCACTACTTATTTGCGCCGCCGGCGACCTTTCCTGCCGGAGGTGTTGTAATTATCACAAACGGCGCCTCGGCACCCGAGATTGCACAAGAACTTGCCGATATGAACATCATCGCGCACCCCAATTTCTTCCGTTTCCTCCTCCGTATCTCGGGGACCAGCGGACAAATTCACTCGGGCACCTACCGCTTCCAGTCCCCCGAGAGCATGCTCGCGATCGCGTACCGACTTGTTACCGGTTCGTACGGCATCCCTCCCGTCCGTCTGACCTTTATTGAAGGCAGTACCGTCCGCGAGATGGCACTGCAGGTAGGAGTGGCATTTCCGCATATGACGAAAGCAGATTTCCTCCGTGCAGCCAGTCCCTACGAGGGATACCTTTTCCCCGACACCTACCTCTTCTCCCCATCTGCAGACGCAGCATCCATCGTGACAGCGATGCGGGACAACTTTACGGCGAAGCTCGCATCGTCTACGCCCGCTATCGCCGCGTCGGGACATTCTCTCTCCGATATTGTGATTATGGCCTCACTGATTGAGAAGGAGGCGCGTACCACGGTGAGCAGACGCACGGTCGCCGGCATCTTGTGGAATCGCTTGGAACTCGGTATGCCGCTTCAAGTTGATGCCGTGTTCGGCTACATTTTCAACCGCGAGACCTACTCCCCCTCATTTAAAGACCTTACGGTTGAATCGCCCTACAACACCTACACGCACACTGGACTCCCTCCAGGACCGATTAATAATCCCGGTCTTGATGCCTTTGACGCAACCATCAACCCGACGAAGACGAACTATCTGTATTATCTCACGGGCAAGGATAATCTGATGCATTACGCCACAACCTATGCCGGCCATCTAGCTAACCAGCGCAAGTATTTGAAGTAAGATGTGCCCATGGATGTACGCGGGAAGAAGATATTCGTAGGGCTTTCGGGGGGCGTTGATTCGGCGGTGTCGGCCGCGCTTCTAGAGCGCGCAGGAGCGAGGGTTACGGGGGTATTTATCAAGGGTTGGTATCCGCCCGAGATGCCCTGTGCGTGGGCAGAGGAACGCCGCGACGCGATGCGGGTTGCGGCGCATCTACATATTCCATTTCTCACGCTTGACGCCAGCGCTGAATATAAGAGAAGCGTGATTGACTATTTGCTCTCCGAGTATCGCGCGGGACGGACGCCGAACCCTGATGTGATGTGCAACAAGGAGGTGAAGTTTGGCGCATTTTACCGCTTTGCAAAAGAGATGGGGGCAGATGCGATAGCTATGGGGCACTACCGGCGCGGTGAAAAAGACCAGAGCTATTTTCTCTGGGCAGTACCGAAAGACGTTCTCAACGCGACGATATTTCCCGTAGGAGAGATGGAGAAGAGTGAGGTGCGCTCGCTCGCCAAGGTATTTCATTTGCCCGTGTCCGAGAAGAAGGACAGTCAGGGCATCTGCTTTCTGGGAAGCGTTTCCGTCAAAGAATTCTTAGAAAAAGAGCTCGGGAGCGATAATCCGGCGCTGTTGTATACCATTGGCCAGAAAGTTGGAGGCAAGTATGTCATCGGCAAAGATGTGGAGAAGAAAGAAATTACAGTGTCCAAGACGCGCGCCGGAGGCGCGCGGGCGATCGGATTTATCGATGCAAACTGGTTTGCTGAATCGGCGACAGCGACTGAGGCCCAGTATCGCTACCGCGGACCGCGCATACAAGGGCGCATTGATAAGGGCTCTTTTATGAGTGCAAACCCGCTTCCTGACCTCCCTGCGCCCGGACAGTCAGTCGTCTTCTATCGAGACAGTGAGCTTGTCGGTGGTGGTATCATTACCGTATGAATCATATGCGTCTTTGGACCGCGGCGACTATTATTGCGGTCTTCATTTTTGTTGGATTTGTCCTCTCGGTACCGCGAGCAAGCGACGGTCCGATTGTACCGTTACCGGAGGAAGTGGAGGCACCGACACCATCGGTTACCGTGCATGATGTGTTTAAGAAGGGCATTCACACCATCACTGCTTCGCTCCTTGCGCCAAACGCCTGTGCGACAGTTACGGCCAGCTCCACGCTCCAAAGCACTGCCTCAAGTACTGAAAGCATACTGATTGCAATTGAGCTCGCAATAGATACGGGCGTATGTCTACAGATGCCGACTCTGATAAAGGTTTCTACAACCGTCACTGCACCGTCAAATATACCGATTACGGCAAGCGTGAACGGCGTGATGGCATCTACCACCGAATCATGACATTACCGGTCATTATCAAAGCGGATGGTACGCGCGAGATCTTTGACCCCGCGCGTCTTGTGCGATCGCTTGAACGCTCGGGCGCCGGCGAGCACACAGCGGAGCGGATCGCGCGTGCCATCACCAGCACGGTGAAGCCCGGCGCCTCCTCAAAAGAGATTTATACAAGAGCATTTTCACTCTTGAGGAAAGAGGCCCGTCCGGTCGCCGCTCGTTATGCGCTTCGGCGCGCATTGCTCGAGCTTGGGCCGACCGGACACCCTTTTGAGGATTTCATCTCACACCTCTTTCGCAAAGAGGGGTGGGAGGTTGAGACGCGCAAGATTATCCAAGGGAAATGCGTTCCGCACGAAGTTGACTTTTATGCATCGCATCCGGGGCAGAACACCTTTCTTGCGGCTGAACTCAAATATCACAATGACCCCGGGTATAAGACGGACCTGAAAGTCGCCCTGTATGTGAAGAGCCGTTTTGATGATATCTTTTCGTGCGATCCTACCGTGCGTGCGTGCCCTCTTGACCGCGGGCTCCTCGTGACCAACACCAAATTTACCTCAGAGGCCATTGTCTATGCCGAATGTTCCGGTGTAGAACTGCTCGGCTGGGGATACCCGCTCAACAATACGCTCTTTATGCGTATGAGGAGTGCGGGCGTCTATCCGATCACGACGCTGACGACTCTCTCTCACGCTGAGAAGAATCTCCTTATTGAACACCAAGTCATTGCGGTTGATGAGGTCATGCGCGACCGCCGTCTTCTGGACGTATTGCATCTCTCCGCCGAACGCGTTGGCGAGCTGCTTGCCGAGGCAGACGGCCTTCTCACGCCGTAATCCTTTTCAGCTCTTCATGAGCGACTTTCGCGTCGCTCCACGGGATTCGTGCGCCTTTCGGACCCATAATGTAGGGGTCATCTCCTTTCCCGCTGATAAACACGACCGAGCCCTTCTCGGCCATGGAAAATGCTTTTTGTATCGCTGTGCGCCGATTAAGTATGAACTCATACGGGCGGTTTCGTATACCGCGCGCAATATCCGCGGCAATCGCTTCAGCTGACTCGTCGTAGGGGTCATCCTCGGTCAAAATAATGTGGTCGCAGTGCTTGTCCGCGACGGCGCCCATCACCGCGCGCTTGGCCGTATCGCGTCCGCCGCCCGCACTGCCGAAGAGGCAAATCTTCTTTATTCCCGCATACACGGTGAAGGATTGTTCAAGAGAATCCGCCGTATGCGCATAATCCACAATGACGATGAAGTCCTGTCCTTCGTCAATGCGCTGCATCCGACCGGGGACGAGGGTGAACTTCCCGAGCGCGGCCTGTATCACTTCTGGAGCAATATCGCGACTCTCCGCAAAGGTTGCCGCTGCAAGCGCGTTCAGAATATTGAACTCTCCAGGGAGAGCGAGATGCATCTCTACCCCGCGCCAGATAAAATCGCTCCCCTTAGGGTTTGTGGTGAAGGGTCGTGCATCAGCAACGCCGTAGGGGCATTTGACCCCGACACGCGTAGCGAGGAACCGGCTTCCTTCCGCATCATCACGGTTCGCGACGATTGTGTGTGCCGATGCCTCCCCGCGTTCAAGCGCGCGAGCGAGAGTCAGCTTCGCCTCAGCATACTTCGCGTAGGAGCCGTGCGACTCAATATGCTCCGGCGATAAATTAGTGAAGAGAAGCGCATCAAGGTCAATAAAGGCATGG
>MFMD01000036.1:24849-25416 GCA_001781715.1 Candidatus Kaiserbacteria bacterium RIFCSPLOWO2_01_FULL_55_19
GTGAAGAGAAGCGCATCAAGGTCAATAAAGGCATGGCGGAATTGCCGCGCGCCCTCGGAGGTCATCTCAATAACGGCGTAGGTACACTTCGCATCAACCGCCTTACGCAGGAAGCGCTGGAGGCGCGTTCTCCCGAGCATACTGTGTTTTGTCAGGTTCTTTTCGCTTTGTCCGGCAATTTTAAATCGGTTGGTGTTTGCAAGCGCAACGCGAAACCCCGCCTCCTCAAGTATTGCCGCGACAAGCTCGGTGGTAGAGGTCTTGCCCTTCGTACCGGTGACACCGACGACATAGAGCTGGCGGGAAGGGAAGCCATAATAGAGTGCTCCTAGGCCAGCAAGCAGATAGTGATACACGGGCTGGAGCGTGGAGAAAAACCAGCGAGGAATGAGGGATTTCGCCACCGCAAGGAGTTTTTCCATGCATGGTATAGTAGCTCGTATCATGGCAGCTTCCAAGTCCGGCGCTGGTAAATCAACATGGAAGAGAGGACCCTTTGACCCGTCCTCTCCCGAACCCTACAAGGTCAGCCGTTCAAAGATTGACCAGCGCCGGACTTGGAAGCTG
>MFMD01000037.1:0-13006 GCA_001781715.1 Candidatus Kaiserbacteria bacterium RIFCSPLOWO2_01_FULL_55_19
TGCTGTACACATTACGGAGCGTTGAGCGGCCCGAGGCACCCAGCATCGCGACAAGGATGATAGTCGCGGGGCGGAGCGCGGGCGGGCAGATGACTTCAGCGGCCTTGAGCTCGCGCCGACCTTCGATGGAGATGCGGTGCGGGTCGTGGAGATTGGTGATAGCGCCGAGGCGGTCAAGCTCGGTGTAATAAATCGCGCGCTTCTCATACGACCAATCGTGAATGAGCGTCGTGCCCTTCGCCTGCGTCGCGATGACGGCGAAGAAGGGCAGGTTGTCGATGTTGAGCGCAGGGTAGGGGCGCGCATGGATCTTCTCGGGAAATGCAATCAGCTCTGATTCCTTGATATGAATATCGGAGAGCTTGGTGATGCCGTTTTCGGACACGCCCGCATCGGTGAGAGAGAACTGGAGACCCATTTTCAGAAGCACAAAGAGCTCCACCTCAAGAAATTCAATAGGCGCCTTCGTGACGGTGAGCGCGCTCTTCGTCGCGATGGCGGCGGTGATGAAGAACATCGCGTCAGTCGGATCCTCGGCAACGGAGTATTCAATGTCTTGCTTAATATCTTTGACCCCCGTGACGCAGAGCGTGCTGGTGCCCACACCCTCAAGCTTGACGCCAAGCGCCCCCAGAAATCCGCACACCTCCTGGACCTGATAATTGGCGGATGCGTACTTAATGACTGAAGTCCCGGGAATTTTCGCCGCGGCAAGGAGGGCGTTAATCGTCGCCGTGTCGCTCGCTTCGTAGAGCACGATAGTTGCAGGAGCAAGTGCGTCGTGCGTTATCTGATAGTGGTCAGTGAGCGTCTCAATCCTGACCCCAAGCTTTTCCAGCACCCACAGATGTTGCCGTATGGAGCGGAGACCGAGCGTACACCCGCTTGATTGAGGGATAGAGAACGAGGTGAAGAGGTGGATGAGCGGACCGATAAACATCAGGATGGCGCGGGTGCGGTTCGCCGCCGCCGCATCAATCGTGTCCAGCGACATCTTTTCCGGCGGCGTAATCACGATGCTTGACCCCTGCCACACCACCTCAACATCAATGGAGGTCAGCACCTCAATGAGCCGTTTTACTTCTTCAATCTTCGGCACATGGTGGAGGGTCGTCTTCCCGCGGTTAAGAAGCGAAGCCGCGAGGAGTGCGACGGCGCCATTCTTGGACCGGCTGGTCTCCACCTCCCCAGAGAGCGGGGTGCCGCCGTCAACGATGAAATTCATTTCTCCGTGCATGAGAGTATCGTACCACCGACCCGCACCTTTTGCTCCATTTTGCTCTCATCACGGCGGCAGGGTATCATAGCCCCAATGTCCTTCTTTTCCCCCAAGCTCGGCATAGACCTCGGGACCACCAATGTGCTCGTCTTTGTGCCCGGGAAGGGGGTGGTGATTAACGAGCCGTCAGTCGTTGCGGTAAGTAAGGA
Organism: Candidatus Kaiserbacteria bacterium RIFCSPLOWO2_01_FULL_55_19; assembly: GCA_001781715.1. GTDB lineage: Bacteria > Patescibacteriota > Minisyncoccia > Phycocordibacterales > Phycocordibacteraceae > C7867-001. Next base: position 1,429 of record MFMD01000037.1, read on the forward strand.
GCGCGGCAAGTCCGGCGGGAACAAGATTCTCGCCATCGGTGGGGAGGCGAAACAGATGATAGGCAGAACCCCCGACGATATCATCGCCTATCGTCCGATGAAGGACGGCGTCATCGCGAACTACCGCGTGACCGAGGCGATGCTCCGCTATTTTATGAAGAAGGCACTCGGCAGAAACCCCTTTAAGCCGACCGTGCTGGTCTCGGTCCCCGCAGGTGTGACCTCTACCGAGAAACGCGCCGTGATTGAGGCCGCGATACGAGCGGGTGCGAAGAATGCGTATGTGGTGAAGGAGCCGATTCTCGCCGCTATCGGCGCGGGTATTCCTATCCACGAGCCGATGGGCCATATGATTGCCGACATTGGCGGGGGAACGATAGACGTAGCGGTGATCTCTCTTGGCGGCATTGTCGCCTCAACCTCGGTGAAGTGCGCCGGGGACCGCCTTGACCGCGCGGTTGTTGATTATGTGAAGAAGCAGCACAATCTCGCCATCGGCGATAAGACCGCAGAGGAGGTGAAGATTAAAATAGGCGCGGCGGTGCCGATGAATGAGGAACTCACTATCGCGGTGAAGGGGCGTGACCTGATGTCGGGGTTGCCGCGCACGGTGGACATCTCAACCAACGATTTGGTCACCGCGATTGCGCGCGAACTGCGCGAGATGACGCAAGCGATACGCAGGGTGCTCCAAGATACGCCGCCGGAGCTCGCCGCCGACATTATTGATAATGGCATCATTCTCACCGGCGGCTCCTCACAGCTACGGATGATGCCGGAACTCGTCTATCGCCGCACCGGTGTTGTCGCGAAGCTCGCCACCGACCCCTACTACTGCGTTGCGCGCGGCACCGGCATCGCACTGAAGCATCTGAACACCTACCAGAAAAGCATCTTGGCGAAACAATGAACCATCACGCGTTTGTTATTGAAGCGGAGGCTGAGGAGGGGATTAAGGTAGCGCAGGCGTGGGCGCAGATGAAGCTTGGGATGAAAGCAAAAGGAAATCCAGATGTCATCGTACTGCGGTACGGACTGCTCTCGGTGGAGGATGCGCGGAGGGCGACAGAGCTCGCGAGTGGGAAGGCATTTGTCGGTACGACGAAGGTGGTCATCATCGCGGCGAGCCGCGCATATCACGAAGCGCAGAACACGCTCCTGAAACTCTTTGAAGAACCGCCCAAGGGGGCAAACCTCTTTCTCATTATGCCGACCTTGGGCGGTCTGCTGCCGACTCTACGCTCGCGCGTCCAAGTGCTTGAGCCAGCAGCGAGCAGGAGCAGTTCGCAGGAAATCCCAGAATCTGCAACGGAGTTTATGAAAGCGAGCAAAGAAAAGCGGAGCGTACTGATTAAGAAGCTCACCAGTGGTTCGGATGAAGACGCCCGAAGAGAAAATCGCGATGAGGCAATCGCCATCATCAACGGCATTGAAGCGGCCGCCTACGCGTCGGGACGTACGACGTCCCGACATCGGGAATTGCTTGAAGAAGTACAGATATTGCGCGGACATCTCTACGACCGGAGCGCACCGGTGCGGATGATTCTGGAGCACCTCTCACTAGTGATTCCTCGGAATTTGCTATAAACTACTCACTACAACCTACCAACTATTTCATGGCATACGATTTTTCTAAATTAAAAGCGAATATTACGGAGACCGAGGAATGGCTTATGCGCGAGCTCTCGGGCGTGCGCACCGGCCGGGCGACCCCGACCCTGCTTGACGGCATCAAGCCCGAGGCCTACGGCACGCGCACCCCACTGCGAGAGCTCGGGGGCATCTCGGTAGAGGATGCGCGCACACTGCGGATCATCCCGTGGGACAAGACGCTCCTGAAGACTATTGAGAAAGCGATTACTGACGCCGACCTCGGTGTCGGTATTTCAACCGACGACCAAGGAATCCGCATCTCGTTCCCCGAGCTCACGAGCGAGCGGCGCGTACAGCTCTCAAAGATAGCGGGCGACAGAGCCGAGCAGGCGAAGGTGACGCTCCGTTCGCATCGCACCGACGCGCTCAAGGCCCTTGAGACCGCGGAGAAAGCGGGGGGTATCGGAGAGGATGAAGTAAAGCGCCTCAAAGGCGAAATTCAGAAACTCATTAACGCCGGCAACGAAGCGCTCGTAAAGGTTCTCCACCGCAAGGAGGAGGAAATAGCCCACTAAATGAAATGAGCATTCTCATATTTATTGCCGTTATTGTTGCGCTCATCGTCGTGCATGAGTTCGGGCATTTCGTTGCCGCGAAACTCTCGGGGATGCGTGTGGACGAATTCGGAATCGGCTTCCCGCCGCGCGCGATGGTCATCACAAAAAAGGGAGAGACGCTGTACACGCTCAACTGGCTACCGCTCGGCGGTTTCGTGAAGATACATGGGGAAGATGGAATACAGGAGCAGGAGGCAGGAGCAGGAGGCAGGAATTCAAACGCATTTACTTCAAAGAATCGTTTCGTGCAGGCGATTGTGCTTATCGCCGGCGTGGCGATGAATCTCCTCTTTGCCTATGTGCTTATCACGGGAGCACTCTGGATGGGCACCCCGCGAGTGCTCTCGGAGAGCGAGCTTGTGAGTGCGACAGACGTACAGCTTATGGTGGCGAGCGTGCTTCCCGAAAGTCCGGCATTTGCGGCCGGACTTCGTGCTGGTGATACCATCCTTTCCGCCGAGGACGGGCATTACGCTTTCTCCGGCGCGGACGCACAGGGATTCACCTCATTTGTCGCAAACGGGGAGGGAAATACGACCGTCGCGCTTACTATCCGCCACGCCGATAAGACCGAGGAGACGATATTCGCCCGTCCCTTGAAGGGACTTGTCGCTTCTGACCCTTCGCGCGCGGTTCTGGGCGTTGAGGTCGCTACCGTCGGCGTTACGCCGCTCTCACTCGGTGCGGCAATCGCCGAAGGGGCGATGCTCACCTGGGGCGCAACGATATTGACCGCGCAGGGACTCTGGCATTTCTTCTACGGTGTCTTCACGCTCTCGGCTGACCTCTCGCAGGTCGCGGGGCCGGTCGGCATCGCGGGCGTCGTCGGCTCTGCGTCGGCACAAGGGTTCGGCGACCTGCTCTCCATTATGGCGATTATTTCTATCAATCTCGCGCTCATCAACCTCATCCCCGTCCCCGCGCTTGACGGCGGCCGTCTCCTCTTCGTCATTATTGAGAGCATCATCCGCCGGCCCATCAAGGTAAGCGTCGCCCGCGCAATGAACGGCATCGGCTTCGTATTCCTCATCCTCCTGATGATTGTCGTCACCGCCCACGACATCTTCAACCTTTTGCCGAGCTAGCGAAGGGGGCGTATACTGTGGCGCATGAGGCAGTCCAAGCTTTTTACCAAGACGCGGCGAGAGGTGCCTGCCGACGAGGTTGCCAAGAACGCCCAACTGCTTATCCGTGCGGGATTTGTCCATAAGGAGATGGCGGGGGTGTACTCCTACTTACCGCTCGGGCTTCGTGTGCTCACCAAGATTGAGAATATTATCCGCGAAGAGATGGACGCGATAGGCGGGCAGGAAATCAAGATGGCGACGCTCCACCCTTCGGAGAATTGGAAGAAGACCGATGGGTGGGACGGCGTGGATGTCTTATTTAAAATACAAAGTAGAACAGACAAGGAGTACGCGCTCGGACAGAGCGAAGAAGAAATCGTGACGCCGATTGCGCAGGAGTATGTCACTTCATACAAAGACCTTCCGGTCGCGCTCTACCAGATCGGGCAGAAGTATCGCGACGAGCTTCGCGCCAAGTCGGGCATTATGCGAGGGCGTGAATTTGGGATGAAGGATATGTACAGCTTCCACGAGACACAAGAAGACTTTGAGTCGTTTTATGAAATCGTGAAGAAGTCATATTTTGAGGCGTATAAGCGGTGTGGACTGGTGGCGAAGGTTACCGAGGCTTCCGGCGGGAGCTTCTCCGAGAAGCTCTCGTACGAATTTATGGTGCTCACCGACGCGGGCGAAGACGACATTCTCTATTGCGAGGAGTGTACGCACTGCGCGAATGTTGAGGTCTCCAAAGTCGGCGAAGGGGAGGCGTGCCCCAAATGCGGGAAAGGGAAGCTGAAGAAGGCCCGCGCGTCAGAGGTCGGGAATGTGTTTGACCTCGGGAAGAAGTATCCAACGAGTTTTGACTTCACCTACAAAGATAAGGAAGGGAAGGAGCAGACACCGATTGTCGGATGCTACGGCTTCGGGACGACGCGGCTTATGGGCGTTATCGTTGAGAAGCTTGCCGACGAAAAGGGTCTTATCTGGCCCGAGAATGTCGCACCATTTGCGGTGCATCTCGTCGCGCTCGGGAAAGGCGATGATGACATCTCTAAGACTGCCGATGCGTTGTATACGGATTTGGTGAAGGCGGGCGTGGAGGTGTTGTACGACGACCGCGATCTTCGCGCGGGAGAGAAGTTCGCCGAGAGCGATTTGATCGGTATCCCGACCCGCATCGTGGTCGGGAAGGATGCAGTCGCGACCGGTGAATTCGAAGTAGTTAGTCGCGCAACTGGCGAGGTCAGGAACATTCCTCGGAAAGATATTCTTTCCTGCTTCCTGCCTACTGCCTCCAACTCCTGATTTTTATGCCCCGGTTTTCTAAGAACTTACTTTTCAGTAACGACATCGCGATTGATCTCGGGACGACAAATACGCTCGTGTATGTGCGCGGACGTGGCGTGGTGGTGAACGAGCCCTCGGTTGTTGCCGTAAACGACAAAACGCACCAGGTTGTCGCGGTCGGTAAGGAGGCGAAGATGATGCTCGGGAAGACGCCCGCGCACATCCGCGTCGTGCGCCCACTCTCGCACGGCGTCATTTCTGATTTTGAAGTGACCGAGGAGTTTCTCACCTACCTCATCAATAAGGCGCAGAACGGACGCGTCCGCCTATTCGGCCCGCGTGTCGTAATCGGCGTACCGACCGGAGTGACCAATGTCCAGAGCCGCGCGGTACGCGACGCGGCGAAGAATGCGGGCGCGCGCGAGGCGATTATTCTTGAAGAAACGGTTGCGGGCGCCATCGGCACGAAGCTCCCCGTCTCTGAAGCCGTGGGGACGATGGTGCTTGATATTGGTGGCGGCACGACCGACATTGCCGTTATCGCGCTCAAGGGTGTTGTTGCCGCGAAGAGCTCGCATGTCGCCGGAGATCGGTTTAACGAAAACATTATTGAATTTGTGCGGAGCGAATTTAAGCTCGGCATCGGCGAGCGCACCGCCGAAGATGTGAAGATAGCCATCGGCGCCGTGATGCCGCTCCATGAAACGCTCTCGCGGAGTGTGCGCGGTCGCGACTATGCGACCGGACTTCCGCGCGAGATAGTACTGACCGATACGCATATTCGCGAAGCCATCGCCCCTTCTCTTGATAGCTTGATGGAGACGATGAAAGAAGTCATTGAAGAGACGCCTCCCGAACTTCTTTCCGATGTGCTCCAGCACGGCGTGACCGTCTTTGGCGGTGGCGCGCTCCTGCGCGGGCTACCGCAGGCGCTGGCGAAGATGCTTGGCGTCCCAGTGCGCGTGGCGCCCGACCCGCTCACGGCGGTCGTACGCGGCGCGGGCATCGTGACCGAAGACCCGGAGCCCTATGTAGATTTCTTTATCGATGAAGAAGATATTCTTAGCGAAGCGTAACGCGCTCTTTTCGTCTGCCGGCATTTCGTGGGGAGCGTCTTCGCTTGCTCTCGCGCTCGCTCTGCTTCTCCTGCGTTTGCTCGCGCCGAACTTCTTTCTGCATCTGGTTACACCGGTATTTCGCAGTGCAGATTTCGTGTCAGCCCAAAGCCATTCCTTCCTCTCCAGTTTCAGGGATACGGCGAAGCTTGCCCTCCAGAATGAACGGTTGCTGGAGGAGAATGCGGCGCTTACAAACGAGAATCGGGCGCTTGCCCAGAAAGAGACGGTCCTCACGGCGCTCCTTGGTGGCACCTCAAGAGGGATTACAGCGCCGGAGGTTCTTGCAAGCATCCTTGCCCGTCCGCCGGAAAGCCCTTACGATACCTTCATACTCGCTCAGGGCTCTCGAGCGGGGATTACCCTTGGTATGGAGGTCTTCGGCGCAGGCGGCACCCCGATCGGCGTGGTCTCCTCGGTGCTCGCTGACTTCTCGCGCGTGACCCTCTTCTCGTCGCCGGGTGTGAGCATTCACGGTTGGGTTGGCCGTGCGAGTATGCCGGTCACCATTTTTGGTTCCGGCGGAGGAACTATGAGCGCAGAGCTTGGGCGTTCTGCAAATGTTTCTGTCGGCGATACCGTGTTTGTCAGTGGCCCGGGGCAACTCCCTCTCGGAACCGTCGTGCGCATCGAAAGCGACCCATCATCGTCTGTAATGACGCTGCGAATTATGCCCGCGTTCAATCTGTTCTCTGCTTCGTGGGTTGTTGTGCGCGATACCGGCGCGCTTCTGCTCGACGGACTACCGCACACAACCTCTACGCTCCCATGATGCGCGGACTGATAACGCTGCTCGCATTTATCTCCGCCCTGTTCTTCCCGTGGCCGCTCACGGCGCTCCTGGCGATTATTGCCGCGATGAGAGAGCCGCTGGTCCCGCTCGCTCTCGGGATATTTGTTGACACGCTTTACTATGTGCCGTCCGCCTTGTCCCTGCCGCTCTCCACGCTTCTGGGAGCTCTGGTGACCGTGCTTGCGTTTTTCGTACATAGCCGGCTCCGGACGAGCCCCGTTAGAGATTTGTAACAATTATCCCATAGGTATCGCGAACACTTCCGTATCTCTAACGGGGCGAGTAGTATGAGGGGATGATGTGGCGGCGCAAACGACGGCAGGATCCTGAAATAGCCCCCGACGAGATATTTCTCGATGCGTCAAATGCGCCCGCGTTTGACCGCGCGCGTTTTGAAGGCAGGATTGAGAAACCGCTGTCGTCCAGCGTATTCTTCTCTCTCTTCGGCATTCTGGGGCTCCTTATGCTCGTGCTCGTTGCTCGCGCGTGGAATCTCCAGATACTGGGCGGTGCCGTCTTTGCGCAGGAGAGCGCGCACAACAGTCTAGAAATCACGACACTCTTCGCCCCGCGGGGCATCATCACCGATATGCACGGTGTCGTTGTTGCCGAGAATGTGGAGGGAGCAGACGGCAGCGCTATACGCCGGTATCTGGAACCTTCTTTGAGTCAGGTGATTGGGTATGTCTCATATCCGAAGAAGGATGCGCGCGGAATCTACTACGATACAACCCAGACTGGCGTGACCGGCCTTGAGGCCGAATATGATGCATTTCTCACGGGAGAAAACGGCCGGCTACTTACCGAGAAGGATGTGTTCGGCGTTATCCGCTCCGAAGGAGGGTATGTTCCTGTAAAGGCGGGAGGCACACTGCAACTCTCGATTGATGCCCGCCTCCAGGAGCTCTTTGAACGCGCGATTAGGACGACGGCGAACAGGTCGCGCTTCATTGCCGGCGCCGGCGTCATTATGGATGTGGAGAGCGGTGCGGTGCGCGCGCTTGTCTCCTACCCGAGCTACGACTCCACCGTGATGGCAAATGGTAGCCCCGCGGCGACTATTGAGGCGTACAACAAGGACATCGGCCGCCCCTTTCTTGACCACGCCGTGCAGGGCGTCTACGCGCCCGGCTCGGTCGTGAAGCCGCTTGTTGCCGCTGGAGCGCTCACCGACAAACTCATTAGTCCGGACACGCTCATTAATGACCCCGGTTTTCTCTCAATCCCGGACCCGTACCGCCCGGGCAAGGAGTTTATCTATAAGGGGTGGAAAGCGCTTGGGATTGTTGATGTTAAGAGGGCCATTGCATGGTCGTCGGATATCTTTTTCTACACGGTTGGGGGCGGCTTCGGCTCTCAGAAAGGGCTCGGTATCGACCGGCTCAACTATTGGTATCAGCAGTTTGGTCTTGGGACGAAAACTGGCATTGATGTGTCGGGCGAGGCGGGCGGACTCTTGCCGAATCCCGAGTGGAAGGAAGGGGTCTTTGGTGAACCGTGGTACTTGGGCGACACCTATTTCACCGCGATCGGACAATATTCGATGCAGGTGACGCCGATACAGATGGCGCGTGCGATTGCCGCCGTAGCGAACGGCGGCAAATTATTCACGCCGACCTTGCTTGCCGGAGAATTGCCGTCATACACAACTGTGCTCGCTGACCCGGGAATGCTCGCGGTTGTTCGTGCGGGTATGCGCCAAGGCGTGACGAGCGCGCTCGCAACTGCTATCAATGTGCCGTATGTGAGCGTGGCGGCGAAGACGGGTACGGCGCAGACGGGCACGCGCAATCAATACGACAACTCGTGGCTCGTGGGATTCTTCCCGTATGAGCATCCGCAGTACGCGTTTGCGGTGGTGCTTGAGCGCGGTCCCGAGGGCGCGGGCGAACGGGCGGTGAATGTGATGCAGCAACTCTTTGATTCTCTCTACCGCGAGAATTCTTCGTATGTCGGGGGCTTATGAGGACATAACCCCACTTGGATTTTATACTCATTTCATTCGTTAAAAATCTCGGCGGCGGTACGGCAACGACCACAACGCTTGCGCAATACTAGCGGTCGCGTACAATGCCCACACTAGATATGGTTGATACACAGGAGACATTCGTTTCGCAGGAAAAGTTTGATGAGATGATTAAGGAGCTCGAGCACTTGAAGACCGTGCGTCGCACCGAAATCGCCAAGAATCTTGAGTACGCCCGTTCACTCGGCGACCTCTCCGAGAATGCCGAATACCAAGAGGCGCGCGATTTGCAGGCGGCAACCGAGGAACGCATCAAGAAACTGGAGGAGCTCGTGAAGAACACGAAGATTATTACTGACGGCAAGAAGAAGAGCGAGGTCAGCTTCAACTCCAATGTCACCATTAAGAAGGAGGGGAGTAACGATACGCATGAGTACACGATTGTCGGTAGCGAGGAGGCCGATATGCGCGTGAAGAAGCTCTCCCACATCTCTCCCTTGGGCGCCGCCTTGATGGGTAAGAAAAAGGGCGATGTGTTCACCTTTGAGACGCCGGCGGGCAAACAAACCTACACGATAGAGAAGGTTGCGTGATACGATAGGTCCATGCTTTGGGCCGACCGCATAGCGGGTGAGATACGAGATACACGCACCCCGCAGGGTGGAAAGTCGTTTCTCATTCGCGACGAGAAGACGCTCTCGGGCCGCGTCCATGTCGGCTCAATGCGCGGCGTCGCCATCCACGGACTTATGGCGGAAGTCCTTTCTGAATACGGCATCCCGAACACATTTCAATTTGAGCTCAATGATTTTGACCCCTTTGATTCAATTCCCGGATATCTCGATGCGGATACATTCCGCGAACATTTAGGGAAGCCGCTTTATGCCGTTCCGAGTCCCGAGGCGGGTTTCAAGAATTATACCGAATACTTCGGCGATGAATTTGTTCAGGTGCACAAGAAGGCCGGATTTGTGCCGAGCTACTATCGCGCGACCGAGCTCTATCAATCGGGCAAGATGGACGCGCTTATTAAGACGGCGCTTGAACGCGCGAGCAACATCCGCCGAATCTTACAGGAGGTCTCGGGGTCGGTGAAGGACGAATCGTGGCTCCCCGTCTCCGTTGTCTGCCAGATGTGCGGGAAGATGATGACCACGCGCGCGTATGACTATGACGGCGAGACCGTCGGTTATTCGTGTGATCGTTCGCCGGACGAGTGCATGCCCTGCGGCCACAGCGGCCGTGTCGCACCATGGAAAGGCACCACAAAACTTTTTTGGAAAGTTGATTGGGCGGCGAAGTGGGTTGCGCAGGGCGTTGATATAGAAGGAGGGGGCAAGGACCACTCCACCAGAGGCGGCTCCCGGGATGTCGCGAATCATATCTGTCGCGAAGTGTTCGGGGCTGAACCGCCCTTTGATATCCCGTACGAGTTCTTCCTTGTGGGCGGGAAGAAGATGTCATCGTCAAAAGGGCGCGGGAGCTCTGCCAAAGATATGGGTGATCTCTTCCCACCAGAACTCTTTCGCCTCGCGCTCATCGGGAAGGATATCCGCGAACAGATTGACGTTGACCCGAGCGGTGAATCGGTGCCGCGCCTCTATGACTGGTATGACGAGCTTGCGGAGGGCGTGCGCGCGGGCGCCGCAGACGACCGTACGCGGCTCTATGCGCTCTGCGAACTTCCCAAGAATCGTGCGGCACTCTCGGCACCATGGCAGATGCGTTTTCGCGAAGTGGCGTTTATTGTGCAGATGGCGCATCTGTCTCTCGCTGGAGAAGCTGCGCGGGTGAAGAGGCAGGCACTGACCGAGGAAGAGACACGTGCACTTGAGGTCCGTGCGCGATATGCGAAGTTCTGGCTTGCGACCTATGCGCCCGAAGAGTTTAAATACGAATTACAAGAAGAGATGCCGGAAGTTTCGCTTTCTAACATTCAGAAAAAAGCGCTTGCGGTGCTTGCTGATTATCTGCAGGCGAGTGAACGCACGGGCGAGGAGATTCACTTGCGTCTCCATGAAATGAAGACGGAAATTCCCATACAGCCCAAAGAGCTTTTCCAAGCCATTTACCGCATATTCCTGAACCGCGATTCGGGTCCGAAGGCGGGATGGTTCCTCGCTGGTCTCCCGCGCGATTTTGTCATTAAACGCTTGAAAGAAGCCGTAGAATAAGCATCGCCGCCTCATCTCGGCGCGGCTCCCGCCGCGCCAGTTTTTGCATATGGGGATAACTTCCCTAGAGGGAAGTGGGGGAGAGTGGTGTACAATGACATTTCAGTGGGATGAAGTGGAGAGGTGGGAGTGGTGGCCTGTCTCCTCGTTCTCCCCATTGATTTGATATGTTCATCGGAGAATACCTGCACACGCTTGACCCCAAGAATCGCATTTCGCTTCCGGCGAAATTCCGGAAGGATCTCGGCCGCGCCGTGGTACTCACGCGCGGCCTTGACCGTTGTCTCTTTGTCTATCCCAAGAAGGCGTGGAAGAAGGAAGCGGAGAGCCGCGCAGTACATGCGGGCGGAACAGCAGCGGCACGCGGACTTGCACGCCTCTTTCTTGCGGGAGCGATGGAGGCGGAGGTCGATGCCGCAGGCCGCATACTTATTCCCGACCATTTAAAGAGCTTCGCCGGTCTCACATCAAAGACGGTCATTGCCGGTGTCGCGAGTCGCATTGAGGTGTGGGACGAGACGAGCTGGAAGACCTACACCGCCGGCATTGAGCGCGATGCCGACGCCTTTGCCGAGAAGATTGGCGACATCCGCTAGTATGGAAGCCCGTCACGACTCTGTGCTGACGGATGAGGTGCTTCGGGCACTCTCTGTTACACAGGGCGACACGATTGTGGATGCGACGCTCGGCGGCGCGGGACACTTTACTAAGTTACTGGCGTCGCTTGGAGAGGGAGCTGTGCTAATTGGTATTGATGCCGACCCCGCGGCAGTGGAGCGCGCACGCGAGGTCTACGCGCTTGACCGCCGCCCCGAGCGCCCCGTCACGAATCTGGTAAACGATAATTTCCGCAACCTTACGCGCATTCTGGAACGATTGGGCGTCGGCACCGTGGACAAGATTCTCTTTGACCTCGGATGGAGCGGATACCAGATTGCGGCTCCGCGCGGCTTCACCTTCCAGAAT
>MFMD01000037.1:13012-15199 GCA_001781715.1 Candidatus Kaiserbacteria bacterium RIFCSPLOWO2_01_FULL_55_19
CCTCTCTTGATGACCTATGGCGAAAGGGGAGAGACCGCCGCCGATATTGTGAACTCCTCTTCAGAAGAAAATCTCGCGGATCTTATCTTCACCTACGGCGAAGAACGCTTCGCACGTAAAATCGCGCACGCCATTGTTGCCGCGCGCTCCAAAGAGCGCATCCTCATGACCGGCGCGCTTGTTGCCGCTATCGCGCTTGGCACGCCGCGCTGGTATCAGCAGGGCAAGACACATCCGGCGACCAAGACCTTCCAAGCCCTTCGGATTGCGGTCAATGATGAGATCGACGCTCTGAAGGAAGGTCTCACTGCCGCACTTTCCGCACTCGCCCCCGGCGGACGCCTCGCGGTAATCTCCTTCCATAGTATTGAAGACCGCATCGTGAAGAATGTGCTTCGGGACGCGGTTGAGGCGGGTCGCGGGACTCTCGTGTCTAAGAAGCCCATAGTGCCCACGCGCGCAGAAATACTTAAGAATCGCCGCGCGCGCAGCGCGAAACTGCGGGTGTTTGAACGCAGTGCAGCCCCTCTACCTGCACAATCCCTTGGTGCCGTCCCCGCCCGACTCTCCTATGTCTAAATTTCGCGTACACCTCCCGTTTTCTATACTGTCGCTCTCGTACGCGACCGTCGGCACGCTCCTTGTCGTCTATATCGGCCTTATTGCCGTGGTGATGAGTTATGCGACCCTCACGATTGAATTCTCCCAGTCCGTGAAGAGGGACGAAGCGGTGATTGCGGTACTTGAATCAGAGTACCTCGCATCGGTTGCCCGCATCACCAACACGGACTATCGCGCGGCAGGGTATGCAAAACCGCTTACCAAAACATTCGTACGCGCGAGGAGCGTCACAGCATCCCGATAACTGGGTATGCGCGCACAGTTCCGCTTCCGCATTCGCTTGATTCTTTCATTCGTCATTTTCATCGCGTTGTGCATACTTCTGCGCCTCTATTTTGTTCAAATCGTGCACGGGGACATATATGCCCAAAAGGCCAACCGGCAGTTTTCTTCGGGCGGGAGCGGGCTCTTTGACCGCGGTGCCATCTACTTCACCCGCAAGGACGGGACACTCATTTCTGCCGCGACGCTCGCGACCGGCTTTCTCGTTGCGATAAATCCGCAAACGCTCACAAATCCAGAAACGGCGTACACGGCGATAACCGCCGTCGCTTCTTCCACTCTCACGCGCGATGCGTTCTTCGCCGCCGCGGCGAAGAAGAATCAGGTCTACATAGAAGTGGCACACCGTCTTTCCGAAGCGGGGGGGCGCACGCTTTCTACTCAGAATATTCCCGGTGTGCAAGTCCTGCGCGAGAGCTGGCGCTACTATCCGGGCGGGTCGCTCGCCGCACAATCCATCGGCATCGTCTCGTATGGTTCAGGCGACACACTCGTCGGTCAGACCGGCATTGAAGCGACTTATGACGGGATTCTCTCGCGCTCGGGGGATGCACTCTATAAAAACTTCTTCGCCGAACTCTTCTCAAATGTAGGCGACCTGCTCGTCAATACGACGGATGTGCGCGAAGGCGACATCATAACAACCATTGAGCCGGAGGTGCAAACGCGTCTTGAGGATGGGATTGAGAAACTGAACCGTAAATACGGAAGTAAAGAATCGGCAGGCATCATTATGGACCCTGCGACCGGCGCGATTATTGCGATTACCTCCTACCCCTCGTACAATGGGAATGATTTAAGCGCGGTTAATCCGCTGTTGCTCGGGAATCCGCTCGTTGAGCAGGTACATGAATTCGGCTCCATTATGAAGCCGCTCACGCTCGCCTCCGGGCTGGACGCAGGCGTTATCACGCCGCAGACAACCTACAACGACACGGGCTGCATCACGGTAAACACAAGAGAAATCTGCAATTGGGACCTGAAGGCGCGGGGCGTCATCAGGGTGGAGGAAATAATCCTGCAGTCGCTGAATGTCGGCGCTTCCTGGGTCGCGACCGAGCTCGGACAGGACGCGTTCCGCGAATATTTCACCTCATTTTTCGGGACGAAGACTGACGTTGACCAGCCGAGCGAGGGGCATGCGCTCCTCTCCAACCTCACGAAGCCCCAGCAGATTGGCTACGATACCGCTTCCTACGGGCAGGGCATTGCAGAAACGCCGGTGCAGATGATTCGAGCGCTCGGCGCAATAGCCAACGGCGGTGTTATGGTACAGCCGCATCT
>MFMD01000038.1:0-149 GCA_001781715.1 Candidatus Kaiserbacteria bacterium RIFCSPLOWO2_01_FULL_55_19
ACCGACGCAACGACGATAACTTTCTCGCGACCCTCTTCCTTAATCTCGGTGACGAGACCGTCAGACTTGGAGATAACCGCCGGGTTCTTTGGCGAACGCTTCTCAAAGACTTCCTCAACGCGCGGGAGACCGCTCGTGATATCGCCGCC
>MFMD01000038.1:212-3263 GCA_001781715.1 Candidatus Kaiserbacteria bacterium RIFCSPLOWO2_01_FULL_55_19
GGCCTGTGCGGCGACAGTGCCAACCGCCTCTCCCAAATCAACCAGCTCCTGGCTGGTGAGGTCCATACCGTAGCAAATCTGGCAAATGCCGTATCGCGTCTCACAGGACATCGGTGAGCGAGAGACAACTGTGTTCACTGTGGAAGCGGCGAGCGTGTCAGCGTCATGCACGGAGAGATACTGTCCCTTCTTGAAGAGGACGATGCCGTCCGCGTCCTTTGCATCTTCAGCGAGCACGCGACCACGGAGTGCTTCTGCGTAATTAATCTGGATACCCGAGGCGCTGATACGGTTAATCTTCACACCACGGTCCGTACCGCAATCCTTCTCGGTAACGATAGAGTCCTGCGCAACGTCAAAGAGACGGCGAGTGAGGTAGCCGGCCTTCGCGGTGCCAAGCGCCGTGTCGGTGAGCCCTTTGCGCGCGCCGTGCGTACTCATGAAGTATTCAATGGGATTGAGGCCCTCAATCATTGAGGAGATAATCGGCACTTCAATAGTTTTACCCGAGGTGTCTTGGATGAGTCCCTTCATACCGGCCATCTGGGTGAGGTTGCCAAGCGTACCGCGTGCGCCAGACCGTACCATATCCGCCACGGAGCCCATCGGGTTCAATTCTGCGGCGACCTGCTCCTCAACAGCTTGTTTCGTGCCCTGCCAGATTTCAATAGCCATACGGCGTTTCTCCTCTTCGGCGAGTAAGCCATTCTCATAGTCCTGCTGAATCTTCGCGACCTTGGCAGCTGCTTCGTTTATGATGCGCAATTTCTGCTTCGGGACAGACACATCATCGATGGCCCATGAGATGCCCGAGCGAGTCGCATAGTCAAAGCCGAACCGCTTCACCTTATTTACGATGGCAGGCACCGCATCAAGTCCGTAGCGTGCGATGCAGTCGGTCACGATGCGCGCGAGGACCTTCTTGGTGATGGTTTCATTGATAAACGGGTAGTCCGCGGGCAACACCGTGTTGAAGAGGAGTCTACCGACCGTCGTCTCAAACGGGTGACCGTCAAAGGTCTCATACTTCTTCTTCCCTTCTACGGGCAGCACCTTAATCTTGGCACGCAAATCAATAGCGTCGTATTCAGACGCGAGAATTGCCGAGTTCGGCGACGCGAGGTGTTCGCCCTCGCCCTTTGCCTTCTCAACTGCCTTGGTGAGCCAGTACACGCCGAGGATAATATCCAGCGGCTTGCCGGTGAGCACGATCATTTCACCCGAACCCGGCTTGAGGATGTTCTTGTTCGCACTCATAATGTTCGCCGCCTCCCACTGCGCCTCTTCAGAGAGCGGTACATGGACCGCCATCTGGTCGCCGTCGAAGTCCGCGTTGAATGCGTTACAGACGAGCGGGTGGAGTTGGATAGCATCGCCTTCAATCAGTCGCGGACGAAATGCCTGGATGCCTTGGCGGTGGAGCGTCGGGGCACGGTTGAGGAGTACATACTTGCCCTTGATTGCTTCTTCAAGCAATTCCCACACCTCGGCGACGCCGTCTTCAATAAGGCGGCCTGCGCCGCGGATGTTGAAGGCAAGTTCGCGCTCAAGGAGCCCCGCAATCACGAAGGGGCGGAAGAGCTCAAGCGCCATATGCTTGGGCAGACCGCATTCATCAAGTTCTAGGTCAGGACCGACGACAATAACCGAACGGCCGGAGTAGTCAACGCGTTTGCCGAGGAGATTTTGGCGGAAGTAGCCCTGCTTACCCTTCAGATAGTCCGCGAGCGACTTAAGCGGGCGGCGCTGTGCGAGCGTCATCGCGCCGGCGGCGGCACCGCTCTTGCGGATTGAGTTGTCCAGAAGTGCGTCAACGGCCTCCTGCAGAATGCGCTTCTCGTTGCGTAGAATGACTTCCGGCGCGTGGATATCAATAAGCTTCTTGAGGCGGTTATTGCGGTTGATGACGCGGCGGTAGAGGTCGTTAACGTCGCTCGTCGCGTGACGGCCGCCTTCAAGCGCGACCATCGGGCGGAGTGCTGGTGGAATGACTGGAATGCGCGTGAGGAAGAGCCACTCGGGACGAACCCCAGAGGCGATAAGTCCGGCGATAAGTGAGAGGCGCTTCGCGAGCTTCTCGCGCTCTGCGGCGCCTGCGTGTTCGTAGCGCGCGGAGAGCGTTTTCTCGAGTTCCTTAAGGTCAAGTTTGCAGAAAATATCATAGATGGCTTCGGCACCAATTCGCGCCTCAAAGAGACCGCCATAGCGCACGGAGAAGCGGTGGTACTCAAGCTCGTCAAGCACCTTGCCGACAACGATGCCGTCAATCTCTGCCTTTGTAATCGTCATTTTCTCCTTCAGCGCATCGCGCTCCTTGTCGCTCGTGAGCGACTTGTACTTTGATTTAAATTCGCTCTCAAGCTCGGAGAGAAGGCGCTTCTTCTCCTCCTCGGCTATCTTAGTGATGATGTAGCCCGCGAAGTAGACGACCTTTTCAATGTCCGTCGCCGATGCGCCCAAGAGGAGCGCCATACGGCTCGGTACGGAACGGAGGAACCAAATGTGCGCCACCGGCGTGCAGAGCTCAATGTGGCCCATGCGCTCGCGGCGGACAATGGAACGAGTGATTTCAACACCGCACTTGTCGCAGACGATGCCCTTGTAGCGGATGCCTTTGTACTTGCCGCAATAACATTCGTAATCCTTTTCAGGACCGAAGATTTTCTCGTCAAAGAGCCCGTGCTTCTCGGAGCGCTGGGTGCGGTAGTTGATGGTCTCGGGCTTGGTGATTTCGCCACTACTCCACGCGAGGATGCGTTCAGGCGAAGCGAGAGCAAGACGAAGACCGTTCCAGGTGTCCTTCGGAGGGAGTTTGCGGGGTGTGAATGCCATAATAAATAGTTAGTAGGTTGTAGTTGGTAGTAAGTAGCAATTCACTATGCCTCCGTGGACGGCGGGAGATTCAGCGGTTCCACATCGAGCGCGAGACCGCGAATCTGGTTGGTAAGCACGGCAAACGAGGCGGGAGTGCCCGTGTGGCTAATCGGCTCGCCCTTCACGATTGCATCAAAGGCGGCTGACCGACCCTGAATATCATCCGACTTAATCGTG
>MFMD01000038.1:3275-5290 GCA_001781715.1 Candidatus Kaiserbacteria bacterium RIFCSPLOWO2_01_FULL_55_19
CAGCGCCCACACTTCCATTTCACCAAAACGCTGGCCGCCGTTCTGTGCCTTGCCGCCAAGCGGCTGCTGCGTAATAAGACTGTATGGACCGATAGAGCGCATGTGAATCTTGTCCTCCACCATGTGATGCAGCTTCAGAATATACATATACCCAACCGCGATGGTCTGAGCGAACGCCATACCGGTGCGCCCGTCGTAGAGTTGCATCTTGCCGCCGCGGTCAAAGCCAGCGAGGGCGAGCTCGTCGCGAATCTCGTCTGCAGTCGCACCGGCAAACGGCGGAACAACGGCCTGATACTTGAGCGTGTGCGCCGCAAGCCCAAGGTGCATCTCCAAAATCTGTCCAAGGTTCATACGGCTTGGCACGCCAAGCGGAGTGAGAATGAGGTCAATCGGATTGCCATCCTTGTCGTATGGCATATCACATACGGGAAGCACGCGGCTGATAACGCCCTTATTGCCGTGGCGGCCGGCGAGCTTGTCGCCGACCGATACATTGCGCACTTGCGCAACCATTACGACAATCTTCTTGATGATACCGGTCTCGAGCTGGTCGCCCTTCTCGCGAGAGAAGACGCGCACGCCGATAACGCGGCCGCGCTTCCCACCCTCCATGCGAAGCGAGGTATCCTTCACATCCTTCGCCTTGTCGCCGAAGATACTGCGAAGGAGACGCTCTTCGGGCGTGAGCTGGGTCTCGCCCTTCGGGGTCACCTTGCCGACGAGAATGTCGCCCGGACGCACTTCAGCGCCGATGCGAATAACACCCTCTTCATCAAGGTTCTTGAGACGCATCTCACCGACATTTGGAATGTCGTGCGTCGTTGTCTCGGGACCAAGCTTTGTGTCGCGCACTACACAGTCAAAATCCTCGATGTGGACTGTCGTAAACTTCGCCTCTTCAACGAGTCGTTCGGAGATAATGATGGCATCTTCGTAGTTCGCACCGTTCCAGCTCATAAACGCGACGCGCACATTCTGGCCGAGCGCGAGCTGGCCTTGGTCGGTGGATGAGTTGTCCGCGAGCACACTACCCTTCTTCACCTTATCGCCAAGCACAACTGATGGCCTCTGCATAAAGGCGGAGTTCTGGTTGGTCTGGGTGAGGCCCTGGAGCCGATATTCCTTCTTCTTGCCGTCCTTGTTCTCTACCACGACCCTGCGGGCATCTACATAGGTCACTTCGCCCGACTCCTCGGCGAGCACGAGACGGCCGGTGGAGCGCGCCGCGTGCGTCTCAATACCAGTCGCGACAAGTGGTGCCTCGGGAATAAGGACTGGGGTTGCCTGCTTCTGCATATTTGAACCCATCAGCGCGCGGTTGGCGTCATCGTGGTCAACGAACGGAATCATGCAGGTCGCAATCGAGAACATCTGGTAGGTTGACGCGTCCATCAGCGTAATCGCCTCGCGCGGAACGATGGCCGGGTCGCCCTTGTGGCGCGCCTCAACGAACTCGGGGACGATACGATTGTGCGCGTCAAGCTTGGTTGCGCCGTGCGCAATCATCTCAAGCTCTTCGTCAAGCGCGTTCAGGTACACAATCTCATCGGTGGCTTTCCCATTCTTGACGCGGACATAGGGTGTCTCAATAACACCGAAGTCGTTCGTGCGCGCGTGGGTCGCGAGACGGAGGATGAGACCGATGTTCTGGCCTTCTGGTGTATGGATAGGACACAGGCGTCCGTAGTGGGAGGGGTGCACATCGCGCACCTCGAAGCCCGCACGCTCGCGGGTGAGACCGCCCGGGCCAAGCGCCGAGAGGGTGCGCATGTTCTCAAGCTCGGCAAGAATGTTCTGCTGGTCCATAAACTGCGAGAGCTGGTTGGCCGTGAAGAACTCGTGCACGGAAGCGTGGAAGGGACGCGGATTCACGAGCGCCATCGGAAGCGTCGTCTCGCTCTCAATCGTACTCATCCGGTCTTGGATATTGCGCTTCATACGGCTCATGCCGACGCGCATACGTGCCTGCAGGAGTTCACCGACGAAACGGACGCGGCGGAAGCCGAGGTGGT
>MFMD01000039.1:0-2748 GCA_001781715.1 Candidatus Kaiserbacteria bacterium RIFCSPLOWO2_01_FULL_55_19
AAGCCGAATATGAGCGCCCAGGTCCTGCGGATGTTGCTCGACCGTTGTTCGTAGAGATTCATCCCGTTAGAACTGCACCTTCACCGGTTCGGCTGCGGCGGCGTCAGAGGCAGCAAGCTCAAAGAGATCCATCGGTTTGAAGTCAAATGAGGAGGCGATAATGTTGCTCGGGAATGTCTGCTCCGCCGTGTTCAGTGTCATCACGGTCGTGTTGTAGAAGCGCCGGGAGGCCTGAATCTTGTCCTCGGTGTCGCCGAGCTCCTTCTGGAGCTGGAGGAAGTTCTGATTCGCCTTGAGGTCCGGGTACGCTTCGGAGACGGCGAAGAGGGTCTTGAGTGCGCCGGAAAGCATATTCTCCGCCTGCGCTTTGCCCGAAGTACCGGTGGCGCCCATCGCGGCGGCGCGCGCTTTCGTCACATTCTCAAAGGCGCTTGACTCGTGCGCGGCATATCCCTTTACCGTCTCCACGAGATTCGGGATGAGGTCGTAGCGGCGCTTGAGCTGGACTTGAATATCAGACCATGCTTCTTTTGCCTGATTAACGAGCGTAACGAGCTGGTTATAAGCGAATATCACCCAGAGCACGACAAACGCAATGACGATAAGAATGATGATTATAGTGGTCATATGGCCCTAGTATACTACAGGAATGGAGTGAGGATACACAAGATGCGTCTTCGCATACTTGTGTATGCCGAACGAGTGATTGTATGTAATCATATGAAATATGAATCCGGAGGATACCGTTGAAAAGCACTTTACGCGCCTCCGACCGGAGCAGAAACGGGCGCTCCATAAGCTGGGGATTCGCACTATCCGTGACCTGCTCTACCACTTCCCTGCGCGCTACGAGAGCGCGGGAAGCACCGGGACAATCGCCAGCATCTCCGCCGGCGCCGAAGTGACGCTCTATGGCACCGTACGCAAACCCGACATCAGAAAGACCTGGAAGAGCC
The DNA here is from genome assembly GCA_001781715.1 of Candidatus Kaiserbacteria bacterium RIFCSPLOWO2_01_FULL_55_19. Lineage (GTDB taxonomy): Bacteria > Patescibacteriota > Minisyncoccia > Phycocordibacterales > Phycocordibacteraceae > C7867-001. The sequence continues at coordinate 957 of MFMD01000039.1, forward strand.
GCCGACCCATTGCCGAAGCGTATCTTGAGGACGCATCCGGAAAGATAAAGATGATGTGGTTCAGCCAACCGTACATCGCCAAGTCGCTTCGCGACGGTATGGTGGTTAAAGTAAGCGGGAAGGTAGCAGGAGCAGGAGCAAAGATGTATCTCGCCAACCCGGCAATTGATAAAACCCCTGTCGTACTCGAAGATATGCACAATTCCCTCTTTAATAAGAAAGTTAGGACATCGGATGTCCTAACTGCTGAAGTTGGACATCCGATGTCCGACCTCTATCCCATCTATCCGGAGAGCCAGGGCATCTCATCTCTCTGGCTTATGCATGCGGTGAGGAAAGTGTGCGAAGCACGGGCGCATGAGCATATACCCGATCCGATTCCAGAAGATATCCTCGCACGCTACAAGCTCCCTTTACTCGCTTCTGCGCTTGTGTTCGTGCACGCGCCCCAGCGACTCTCTGATGCAACCGCCGCGCGCAAGCGATTCGCCTTTGAAGAAGTGTTTTCGCTCCAGATAGTAATGCAGCGGCGGCGGCGCGTACTGCTTGCCGAACGGGCGTTATCAGTTGCCGTAGACCGGCAAGCGCTCAAAGCGTTTATTGCGTCATTCCCCTTCCCTGCAACAAGGGCGCAGTTGCGCGCGATTGACGCTATCGTTGCTGATTTTGAGAAGACGCATCCGATGCTCCGCCTGCTTGAGGGCGATGTCGGGAGCGGAAAGACCGCCGTCGCGGCCGCGACCGCGTACCTCGTCGCGACATCAATCCCGAAGGGTCGCATCGCCGGCACACTTCAAGTCGCCTACCTATGCCCGACCGAGATACTGGCGAAACAGCATTTCTCCACCTTCGTCTCCTACTTCCGCGATCACCCTATTCCTATCGGGCTTATCACCGGGAGCGAATGTCGCAAGTTCCCGTCCAAAGTTCGTTACGAAGAGTCCACAAAACTTTCCCGGGCGGCGTTTAAGAGAATGGTTGCAAACGGTGAGATACCGATTGTTATCGGCACACACACGCTCGTGGAGAAATCGCTCTCATTTAAGTACTTCGCCTATGCCATTATTGACGAACAACACCGCTTCGGCACGGTACACCGCCAGAAGCTCGCGATGAAGAGCTCCGTTGCGCCCCACCTCCTCTCAATGACGGCGACGCCCATTCCTCGTACGCTCGCGCTCACTATCTACGGCGACCTCGACCTCACGCTCCTTGACGAAATGCCCGTAGGGAGAAAGACGGTCCTCACTGAAGTACTCGGGCCAAAGGAGCGGGAACGGTCCTATGCGCGTGTGCGCGAAGAGCTCGCACTCGGCCATCAGGCGTACATCATCTGTCCGCGCATTGATGAACCCGACCCTGCAAAAGAACTCGCGCTCCAAGCTAAGTCGGTGAAGGCGGAGGCCGAGCGGCTGAGAAAGAGTGTCTTTAGAAACGCGACGATAGACATTCTCCACAGCAAAATGAAACCGTCGGAGAAGGAAGAAGTGATGCAACGATTTGAGGACAGCGGCACTGATATTCTTGTCGCCACCTCGGTAGTGGAGGTGGGGGTCAATGTTCCAAATGCAACCGTTATCCTGATTGAAGGCGCGGAGCGCTTCGGGCTCGCGCAGCTACATCAGCTGCGCGGGCGTGTCATCCGCTCCACGCATCAGTCGTACTGCTTCGCACTCCCCGAATCCTCGGGCGCGACAACGCGCGAGCGAATGAGGGCGTTCACCACTGCGAAGAACGGCTTTGAGCTCGCTGAATACGACCTTGCACTCCGCGGTGCGGGCGAGCTCGCTGG
>MFMD01000039.1:2766-9091 GCA_001781715.1 Candidatus Kaiserbacteria bacterium RIFCSPLOWO2_01_FULL_55_19
GCGCGCCTCGTGGAGAAAGACCCTGATTTAGTCCGCTTCCCCGAGCTCGCGCGCCGCGCCCTCACTGCCGAAAAGGAGATGCATCTGGAATAATGTGCGCCCTCTTGGACTCGAACCAAGAACCGCCGAGGTATAAGCTCGGTGCTCTAACCAATTGAGCTAAGGGCGCATCCTTGCATACTACAATATTGAATACATACGCGCATAGTGCTAGAATGAAATCTGATTTTGTTGTTTCATTGGTATTTCTTTGTTCAACCGGCAACACAATGGGGGAAACGGAAAATGGCACTGGAGCACTGGCGGAGGAGAAACCAGCGCGGCACACTCACTGTGAGAGAAGAAAAGCTGGTGTACGTCAGGTACCGAAAGAGTGGACTCTGCGTCCCTGAGACACCGTTCGTCGCGCAGAGGGCGGTGGAAAACGGCGAAGCGGTGCTTAGTGACCCGCCGAGTAAATCATCGGAAGATAAATAACGGGAGAAAGGCCCGTATGAGACCCCGTTAACGCGGGGTTTACCATTTACGGTCGGGGTGGAGCGATAACAATGCCCTCCTCTTCCTTCGCCTTCGGCGTGATGCCGTGCGCAATGAGAATCTTCTCAAACTCGGCGCGCTCTACCGTCTCCTTCTCCATAAGCTCCTTGGCAATCGCGTCAAGCGCCTTGCGGTGTTTCGTAATAACCGCGGTAGCGCGCGCTCGCGCCTCTTCAATAATGCGCGAGACCTCGTCGTCTATCTCTCCCGCGACGCGCTCCGAGTAGGGCTCATTCCCCATAGCGCGCTCGCCAAAAGCAACCGGCCCGAGCTTATCGCTCATGCCGTAGCGCGAGACCATATCGCGCGCAAGCGCGGTAATCACCACAAGGTCGTTTGAAGGACCGGTCGTCACATCATTAAACAGCATTTCCTCGGCGACATACCCGCCGAGTGTTGCGGCGATATCATCAAGGAATTGTTTCTTGGACTGCATCTTCCTGTCTTCAAAGGGGAGCTTGAGCGTGTACCCTGCCGCTCTCCCGCGGCTGATGATTGAAATCTTGTGCACCGGGTCGGCGTTCTCCAAGACCGAAGAGACGAGCGCGTGGCCGGCTTCGTGATAGCTCGTGAGCTCCTTTTCTTTCTTTGAGAGCAGGTGCGACTTGCGCTCCGGACCGAGCATCACTTTTTCTATTGAACGAATCAGATCATACTGCGTGAGCTCCTTGCGGTCCTCACGAGCGGCGAGAATCGCTCCCTCATTCATCAGCGAATAGAGTTCGGCACCCGAAAAGCCCGGTGTGCGCTCCGCAATAACGGCGAGCGCCACATCAGGGCCGAGCGGTTTTGCTCGGGCATGAATCTTGAGGATTTCTTCGCGGTCGCGGCGGTCCGGCAGGTCTATCGTCACGCGCCGGTCAAAGCGCCCGGGGCGAAGTAAGGCCGGGTCAAGCACATCGGGCCGATTTGTCGCCGCCATCACCACGACTTTCTCGTTTGGCTCAAAGCCGTCCATCTCCACGAGGATCTGATTCAAGGTTTGTTCGCGCTCGTCGTTGCCGCCGCCGACACCGGCGCCGCGCACGCGCCCGACCGCGTCAATCTCATCAACGAATATGATGGCGGGCGCCGCCTTCTTCGCGAGCTGGAAGAGATCGCGCACCCTGGAGGCACCGACACCGACAAACATCTCCACGAATTCAGACCCCGAGATTGAGAAGAACGGCACGCCCGCCTCCCCCGCCACCGCGCGCGCGAGAAGCGTCTTACCGGTGCCGGGCGCGCCCATCAGGATGATGCCCTTCGGGATGCGCGCGCCGATATCAAGAAACTTCTTCGGATTCTTGAGGAAATCAACAATCTCCAGCAACTCTTCTTTCGCTTCGCGTGCGCCGGCAATATCGGCGAAGGTAACTCTCTGGGAGGAGTCGGCGGGGTCAATCACCCTCGCTTTTGACTGGCCGAAGCTAAATGCCTGCATCCCCGCTCCCCGCACCTGTCGCGAGATAATCCAGAAGAAGGCGGCGACAAAAAGGAGCGGCAGGAGAATTGGCGCGAGCGTGAGGAACCAAAATTGAAATCCCGATTGTCCCCGAATCGTAATGGAGACCTTGGAGAGCTCCTCGGGAGTGACGCCGTAGGTCGCAAGCGTCTCGGGGAGGCCTGCCGAGGGGTCCTTGCGCGAGACCTTGGTGGACTCGTCGGTGTAGACCAGACCCAGCGAGTCGCCGTTGACCGTGATGGAGCGTATCTTCCCCTCTGCCACATCAGCGGCAACAACAGAAAGTGGGACATCAACTGCTGGCTTCGCCAATCCCTCAACGAGCGAATAAATGCTCATAAGGAGCAGGAAGATGAGTACCGTGGTTATGAGGTTGCTGAAGAATGAGGGGCCGCCAAAGAGGGCGCGCCAGCCGCGCCGCGCCGGAGGCGGCGTACCATTCTTCTTATTCTTGGGCTTTTTCGGAGATGCAATCGCCATACCACGGTACTATACCTTGTTGTGAGGTAAAGCTCTACCACAGGGTATACTCTCCCCTATGACCCTCGTTGAGTATAAAAAAGTGTTCCTGAAATATGCCCCCCTCCAGAGCTTCTCGGCGGGTCTTGAGCTCCTCGGTACCGAGGTGAAGGCGCTGCGGAGTCGGCTCGGCTCGCTTGACGGCGCGCGCGTGGTGGTCCGCGGCGGAGAGGCGTTTATCGTCGGGATGACCATCCCTCCCTACCAAAGCGCAAACGCGGCAAAGAACTATGACCCCGAACGCGCGCGCCGCCTCCTCCTCACGAAGAAGGAGGTCGCCGAACTCCTCGTCGCGGAGTCCAAGAAGGGTTTGACAATCATACCGATTGAGGTGTATACTAACAAGAGGTTTGTGAAGGCGCGCATCGCGATCGTCCGCGGCAAGGGCAAGGCCGACCGCCGCGAAGACCTGAAGAAGCGCGACGCGCTCCGCGAAGCAACCCGACTCTTGAAAAATCGTTAGCCCCGAAGCCAGCAGTTCGTAAAAAGGTAGTAAGACTCGGCCGAGCGGCCCGGAGCGCGACCTTTTTCGGATTGCTGGCGAAGGGGCGGCTAATCGCAAAAACGTATCGAGCGAGACACGGCCAATCGCAGAAAGTACAAAATGATATTATGTATTCTCTGGGGGTGACCGGCTTTGACGGTCTGTACCTTGAAAGCTGTGCGACGCAGTGCACGCTCGTATGCCACTACAATCCAACGAGCAACCAAACTTGCCAAGAATACTCTTGCAAGCGCGGTGAAGTCGCCTTACTTCGGTAAGGTCGGTGACATCGCGTTCGCCTACGCGACGGCTCGCGGCTAACGCCCGACTCTTCGCCTAACGCGACATTTATTCTCTACCGGCGCTCACAGCGCGAGATTAAGTGGAATATTCTGTGAGATCGATGTCTGGTCTCCCGCCCAGTACATCTAAATAAGGGATCGGGTAGGAATGGTTTCGTCTGCGTTCCTCGCATCCTGCCTTAAAGATAACGCTGACTACGCGTCGTAGACCCACTTTCATAGACGGATTCGGACCGGGGTCCAATTCCCCGCACCTCCACTCGACTCGCTTCGCTCGCTCGTGGTAAACCACCAGAAAGCAAAAACGCACAAAACACCTCGCAAGGGGTGTTTTGTGTATAAGCGAGTAGAGTGCCCCGAGCACCGTCGAGGGGCTGTTTATCCCGAGTGATATCGAGGGATGTATAATCTTTTTCATGTATTTCGTATATATGGTCAGAAATTCATGTGGTGATTTGTATACTGGGATTACTGACAACCCGAAACAACGTATCAAATATCACAATGAAAAACGAGGCGCATTATTCACAAGACGAGATTCAAAATTTACAATCGTCTTCCTTGAAGAATATACAACACTCACCTCAGCTCGAAAACGCGAGATCCAAATTAAAAAATGGCGGCGGGATAAAAAAGATTTTCTAGTCACGCGGTACCAAAAAAATCTGCCCACTTCTTGACTTACCCTGCCCTTTTCCGTAGTGTGGCTCCATTAGTCAGCCGGATTCTCCGGATGTGGCTAGCTGTTCAACCACTGGGAGATTGACCAATGACACCAAAGGATAGAATCATCGTTGCGCTGGATGTACCCACGATGGAACAAGCGCAGGCGCTCGCGGAAGAGCTCGGCTCGCATGTCGGCGGCTTCAAGATCGGGTTGGAGTTAAGCACGGCCATGCTGGCACTCATCATCGGACCACCAAGCGAAGAAGAGGCAATCGCCAACTTCAAGAAGATCCGACGGTTTTTCTCGACTATCGACCACGGCCAAGTGTTCTGGGACGGCAAGATGAACGACATCCCGAATACCATTGCGGGCGCGGCGAGGGCTGTGGCCGGACTGAACTTCAAGATGTTCAACCTGCATGCGTCAGCTGGCATCGAGGGGATGATGGCCGCCGTGGCGAACAAGGGCAAGTCGCTCGTGCTTGCGGTTACGATACTGACATCGTTCGAAGAGAACAACGCCAACTTGGTCTTCGGCGGGCCGACCAAGGCCAAGGTTCTCCAGTTCGCGCGCGACGCGAAGTCCGCTGAATGCGATGGCATTGTTTGCTCACCGCAGGAGCTTATCCTCCTCAGCAAGCAAAGGGAGCTGAATGGCCTGCTGAAGGTAACGCCGGGAATCCGGTCTAAGAATAGTCCGCCGGACGACCAGAAGCGGACGATGGCTGCAGGTGAAGCAATCATGGCAGGCGCTGATTATCTCGTTATCGGGCGGCCCATTACCAGTGCGTCTCACCGCGTGGTGGCTGCGAATGAGTTCGCGGCCGAAATCGCTGGAGCTCTCAAACTGCGCACAGCGGCGTAGACATTAGGTTCTCTGTACATTCCTCTTTGTGAGAAGGGCCGCGCCGGAAAGTCGCGGTCCCTTTTCTTTTTTCTTGCGTGTCATCGGTATTTTTGGTACTGTCGCCTCAGAGTAATTAGCCGAATTTTCGGATGTAATTGCAAGTTCTTAATCACGCATTTAACCTGCAAAGAGGATACTGATGAATCCGAACACGAAGTATGGAAACACGAGGCGCACCCTCGCGTTCACACTGATGGATGTCAGAGCGGTACTTACCTACGAATCCACCGACCCGGATAACCCTCAACTCCCCCATCCGCTCATCGTTGAGCGCGGGACGGAGCGCGGATTCAAGCTCAAGCTCCACGAGAAGAATCCCGAGGCTCCGCTTTCGCCGTTTTATTTTAATCTGCGCACGCCGGACAACCCGAAGCCGGGACCACTGACGCCAGAAATCATCAAGATTGCTGCGAGCTGTATGCAGCGCGTGCAACTTGACGCGAAATTGGCGTTCAACGCGACGGTCGGTGTCCCGCGGGCTGGTGACCCGTTCGCACAAGCGCTCGCGGGATTTGCGGGGGTGCCGTGCCTCCCGATGGACAAGTACGAGCATGGCGACAAGCGCTGTATTGCATCGCTCAAGGGAAGGATTCCCGTAGAAGTGCAGAAGGTCCTGATGGTGGACGACTTGGTTACGGAGGGTCATTCCAAACTCGAAGCAATCCACATCCTCCGAGATGCCGGCCTGGAGGTCAGCGATGTCATGGTGCTAATTGACCACGGGCGGGGTGGTCGCGAGGAACTGGAAAAGCTGGGTTGCAAACTGCATTCGGTATTCACCGCCGCAAAACTGCTTGACCTGTACAGCCATTTCGGCAGAGTGAAACCGCGAATCCACGCTGACATTCAGAAGTACCTCGCGTCTCAGGTCTGAAGAATAGGCAAGGGGGCCCGCCGCAGTGCAACACGTGGTGGGCCTTTTTCTTTTTACTTTACAAAAGATACGTCAGGTATAGGATGCGTCGCAGATGGCCTTTGTTATGGGCAACCCACCAATCATATCTTTATCCTAGAAAGGGAGCACATGGACGAGAGAAAAGGTAATGTACTGACCCACAGAGGCACGCGATATGGTGGCGCCGCTCAAAGTGGCCCTACCCCTACAGTCGCCTACACTAGCGAGGAGTATTCCGAAAGCTGGGAACCTCCGGTCAATACCAAGCCCAGAAATCCCATAAAGCAATCCGGTGTTCGCTCCCCTGCGGTTCCAGGGGCACGGTCCGTAATCGATGGCAAGAATGTCGCACAGTCGCCTTCTAAAGTTCTCAAATCAGTTCCCAGGCCGAAGCTAAATACGAAATTCCTCAAACAGAAGGGAATCAAACCAGAAGTTCCCAGGAAGATCTTTGAGGCGAGTGACGTGCTGATAATTGAATGGGAGACATTTCAGAAACCGCGTTACTTTTCCCTGAACTGCAGATACGCATGTCATCTCGTCAGGAGTAAGAGATTGGCAATTGATCTGT